>CAZMPP010000186.1:0-5838 GCA_964568035.1 uncultured bacterium | reverse complement strand
CGGGCGGCAGGTTCGATTCGGCCCGCGCACAATCCACCGAAGTCTGTCGATTGGGGAGAGGTGGTCGAGCGGTTGAAGGCACTCGCTTGGAAAGCGAGCAGAGGTGTTGAGACTCTCGAGGGTTCGAATCCCTCCCTCTCCGACAGCGCCGTGCTTAGGCGCCGGCGACCCGATCGAGATGCGCTAGCCAAAAATCGAAACTCGCGCGTGCCTGCGCTTCCAGCATCGCATCCCCACAGACGACCTCGCGTCCGATTTGGCGAGCGAGCATCGCGCGCGGGCCGTAGTTGGCGTCGATAATCAGATCGGCGCGCCTGAGCGCATTGACGAGCGCTTCGGGCAACGCAGCATCCGGCGGCAGCGTGCTGAGCACAATCTCCGGCGGATTGTTCGCCGGCCACGGGGTCGCTTCAAAGCGGCGACAGGCGTCGTGCACGCGCTCGTCGTTGCGTCCCCATATAAACGTATAGGCGTCGTTGTCGTGCAGCTCGGCGAGGATCGCTCGTGCCGTTGCACCGTAGCCGAGAATGCCGATTCGTTTGAGAGCTACGGGTTCGTCGAGCAGACCTTCGATTGCGGTGCGCGCCCCGATTCCATCGGTCGTGGTTCCAATTGTCGTTGGGCCAAAGAATAGCGTGTTGACGGCTTCGGCGCGACGGCCTTCATCGGTAAGAACGCCGCACGAGGCCAGCACTTCTTCTTTCAGCGGATAGGTGACGTTGCAGCCGGTGTAGCCTTCGCCGCGCAGCCGGGCGATCGCCGCCGCCCCGTCGCCGCGCGCGACTCTGATCGCGCTATAGCTTCCGTCAATGTCGGTCTCTTCGAGAAAATCGGCTTGCAGGCGCGGGCTCGCGCTGTGCGCGACCGGGTCGCCGATGAGGGCCAGCTTCATCATCGGCGATTGGGCAACATCAGACGCTCGAAGAAACGAAAGACGCGCGTGACCGCAAAATCCTTGACCTCGATGGGCTCGGTGAGGATCGTGTAGAGCCCGCAGAGCTTGCCCCCGAGAACGTCGGTGAAGAGCTGGTCGCCGACGACGGCGATCTCGTGCCGGCGCAGCTGAAGGCGTCGCTTAGCACGTAGAAAGCCGAACGGCAGCGGCTTGAGGGCGTTCGGAATGCAGGTCACGTTCAACTGACGGGCCAGCGAGTTTACCCGATCCGAAAAGTTATTCGAAAGCATCACGATGCGAAAGCCGCGCTCGTGGGCCCGGGCCACCCACTCGAGGTGCTCGCGCTCGAGCTCGGTCGCCCGAAAGCCGAGCAGCGTGTTGTCGAGGTCCACGATCAGGCCGCGAATTCCGGCCAACTCGAGCTCCTCATGGGATACGTCGTGAAGCCGGGGAGCAAAGCGGTCGGGACCGAGCATCTGCCCTGCCTTGCACCGCTTATCCCCGGTATCCTCGGGACTTTCCACACGAGCCCCACCCCGAGCCGAGTTCTCCACCGCTATCCACCGGCAAGTCGCCGGCCGGCTCACAAGGATTTAGAAAGCAACCCCCATATCTTGTGGTTAAGTCTCGGATATGACACAATAGGTTACCAATCCGGCACGCTCGAAGCCTTTGGCTTCGAACGCGTGTTCGATAGAGCGGAGGAGCCCTCGTATGAAGTTTTCGCGCACGTATTCGGTCTCCGGAGACCCGTACGCCGGCGTGGCCTTTGAGCCGCGCACGTCCCGGATCGTCAATCCCGACGGTTCGGTGATCTTCGAAGCCAAGGACGTCATGGTCCCCGTCGAGTGGACCCAAGTCGCGGTCGACGTCCTGGCCCAGAAGTACTGTCGCAAGGCGGGGGTGCCCTCGGCGACGGTTCGGGTAGTCGAGGACGACGTGCCGGCGTGGCTGCAGCGCTCGATCGCCGACGATTCGGTGCTGGAAGCGCTGACCCGGGACGAGCAGTTCGGCCCGGAGCGCGACGCCCGCCAGGTCTTCAACCGGATGGCCGGCTGCTGGACCTACTGGGGCTGGAAGTACGGCTATTTCGATTCGGAGAACGACGCGCGAATTTACTACGATGAAATGTGCGCGATGTTGGCCCGTCAGATCGGCGCTCCCAACTCACCACAGTTCTTCAATACGGGCCTCCACTGGGCGTATGGCATTTCGGGACCGGCACAAGGGCATTATTTTGTCAATTCAGCCGACGGTGTTGCCAAGGCCTCGCCGGACACCTACTCCCGCCCGCAAGTTTCGGCGTGCTATATCCTTGGAATTGATGACGATCTCGTCAACGAAGGCGGTATTTTCGACGGCGTGATGCGAGAAGCGCGCATCTTTAAGGGCGGCTCCGGAAGCGGCGCGAATTTCTCCAAGCTTCGCGCGGCGGGCGAAAAGCTGACCGGCGGCGGCACTTCGAGCGGGCTCATGTCGTTCCTGAGAGTCTTCGACCGTGCCGCCGGCGCGATCAAGTCGGGCGGCACGACGCGCCGCGCGGCAAAGATGGTCGTGCTCAACGCCGACCATCCCGACATCGAAGAGTTCGTCAACTGGAAGGTGCGCGAAGAGCGAAAGGTTGCCGACCTCGTCGTTGGTTCGCGGATTTTCGAGAAGCATCTCAATGCGATTATTTCAGCCGCACACGACACGCGCGTGCCGGATCACGCGCGACTCGATCCATCACTTAACGCTTCGCTGCGCGAAGCCATCCGCGAAGCTATTGCCGTCGGGATACCGTCGGGTGCGGCACAGAACGCGCTCGATTATGCGCGGCAGGGTTACACGCGGCTTGAGGTGGAGCAGTACGATACGGCCTGGGATTCGGAGGCCTACGTTACCGTTTCGGGCCAGAACTCCAATAACTCGGTGCGTCTCGGAAACGCCTTCTTCGACGCGCTCGATCGCGACCAGGATTGGCGACTGACGGCACGCACCACCGGCGACGTCCTCAAGGTGATCAAAGCCCGCGACCTTTGGGAGCAAATCGGACTCGCCGCCTGGCAGTGCGCCGATCCCGGCTTGCAGTTCGACGACACGATTCAAGAGTGGCATACGTGCTCGAATGACGAACGAATTAATGCAACTAATCCGTGTGTCACCGGCGATACGCTCGTTGCCACCGCCGATGGACCGGTTCGCATCGCCGATCTCGTAGGGAAGGCCGCCTTCGTTATCGGCGCGGATGGTAAGCCGCATTTTGTCTCGAGCATCTTCCCGACTGGAACTAAGCCGGTCTATCGCCTGCGTACAAAATCCGGCTACGCGCTCAAGCTGACCGCCGATCACAAGGTCTGGACCGAGAATCGCGGCGATGTCGCCGCCGCCAACCTTCGCTCCGGCGATCGCATCGCGCTGGGCGGGTCCGGCTTTGGCTCCGTCTCATTGGACGAGCGTATTGCCCTCGGGATCGGCGCGGCCGTTGGCGACGGCTGCGTCGCTGCGGCCAGCAATGGAACCGGACGCGACTTGACCGTCACCATGCATGAAGATGAGGCCGGCATCCTTGAGGATATTGCTTCGGGCATCAATGAGGTGAAGGCGACGTTTGCCGACGATGGCCGCAGCCGCCGCCCGACGACGGTCACGATGCCGTCCAAGGGTACCGGCTCGCGAATCTCAACGGGAAATCACCGCATCGTCGAGCTCTTCTCACGCTATGCCGTCCTCGACCGTGGAAGTGAGAAAAAGGCGCTGACCGATGCCGTTTACACACTCGATCGCGACGCGACGGCCACCCTGCTCCGCGGCATTTTTACTGCGGACGGCACCGTCGCAAACTACGGAGCAAAGTCGCAGTACGTCTCGCTCGACTCTTGTTCGATCGAGCTATTGCAGCAAGTTCAGCATCTTCTTCTTTCGTTCGGCATTAAGTCTAAGTTGTACGCCAATCGGCGAAATGAACTGTCAAGCAGATGTCCCGACGGCAAGGGCGGCTTCGCCGAATATGCGGTCGTACAAATGCACTCGCTCCGCATCTCGCGCTCATCGCGCCTTGCCTTCGAACGCGAGATCGGCTTCCACCACGCCTCGCATAAAACTTCGGCACTACAGCGCCTCAACGCGACTGTGACCTGTTACGCGGACGGCTTCACCGACGAGTTTGCCTCACTGGAAGCGCTTGGCGATGCCGATGTGTTTGATCTTACCGAATCCGATACGCATCACTTTGTTGCCAACGGATTGCGAGTTCACAATTGTTCAGAATACGTTTTTATCGATGACACCGCATGTAATCTTGCCAGTATTAATCTAGTAAAATTGCTTAATACCGACGGCAATTTTGACGCGCAGCGCTTCGCGGAGGCGGCGCGCATATGGACCGCGACGCTAGAGATCTCGGTCACGATGGGCCAGATGCCGTCGAAAAAGATCGCTGAGAAAAACCATGGATATCGCACCCTCGGCCTGGGCTATGCCAATCTCGGCACGCTGCTCATGCGCATGGGCCTCCCCTACGATTCCGAGGAAGGCTTCGGGTGGTGCGCGGCAATCAACGCCCTTCTCACGGGCATGGCGTACCGCACGTCTGCCGAAATGGCGCAGCAACTCGGTTCGTTCGCCCGATTCGAGGCTAACCGCGAGTCGATGCTTCGTGTTATTCGTAACCATCGCCGCGCCGCATACGCGGCCCCCGCTAAGGAGTACGAAGGACTCACGGTAACGCCGGTCACTCACGCGCCAACGCTATTCACCCAAGAAACGTGGGCGCTGGCCCGCAAGATGTGGGACGATGCGCTTTCCATCGGTGAGGTTGCCGGCTACCGCAACGCTCAGGTTACCGTAACCGCACCTACCGGTACCATCGGGCTAGTCATGGATTGTGACACCACGGGGATCGAGCCCGACTTTGCACTGGTGAAGTTCAAGAAGCTCGCCGGCGGCGGGTATTTCAAGATCGTCAATCAATCGGTCGATGCCGCCCTTCATAAGCTAGGCTACTCGCAAGAGCAAATCGATGCCATCGAGACCTATGCCAAGGGCACCGGAACGCTTGACGAAGCTCCGCATATTAATCGCGCAACGCTGCGGGCCAAGGGTTTCGACAACGAGGCAATCGCGCGCGTGGAAACGGCTCTACCCAGCGCGTTCGAACTCCCGTTCGTCTTCAACAAGTTCGTGTTGGGTGACGAATTCTGCAAAGAGAAGCTTGGCCTGACCGAAGAGCAACTCAACGACTGGAGCTTCTCGATCCTCCGGGACGGGCTCGGATTTAATACGCGGCAAATCGAAGAAGCGTCGGCTCACATCTGCGGGCGTATGACCGTCGAGGGCGCACCCTACCTCATAGAGGAGCACCTTGCCGTCTTTGACTGCGCGACGCCGTGCGGCAAGTACGGCACGCGGTATATTCGTCCGTTAGCGCACGTGGACATGATGGCGGCAGCTCAGCCATGGGTCAGTGGTGCAATTTCAAAGACGATTAACTTTCCGCAAACTGCCACCATCGAAGACGTCAAGGAAGCCTATCGCTACTCGTGGGAGCGAATGATCAAAGCCGTCGCGCTATATCGCGACGGGTCGAAGCTCTCGCAGCCACTTGCGGCTTCGTATGATTTCGGCGGCGATTCCGACGAGCAAGATGCGACCGGCGTGCAGCAGCCCTTTGCGCAGCCACTGCAGATCGCCGAGAAGATCGTGTATCGGTACATCGCTAAGCGGCGCCCGATGCCGCAACGGCGCAGCGGCTACACGCAGAAAGCAACGATCGCCGGTCACAAAGTGTATTTGCGAACGGGCGAATACGAGGGCGGGCAGCTCGGCGAAATCTTCATCGACATGCACAAAGAAGGTGCTGCTTTCCGCTCGTTGATGAACAACTTCGCGATTGCCATCTCGCTGGGGCTGCAGCACGGCGTGCCGCTCGAGGAGTTCGTCGAAGCCTTCACCTTCACGCGCTT
>CAZMPP010000185.1:0-5842 GCA_964568035.1 uncultured bacterium | reverse complement strand
TTTTGATATGATTGCGCGGCGATGCGGATGCCGTCGGCGTATGGCGTTCCTGAGAAGCCGAACTCGGCCGCGAACTTCGACGAATCGAAGATATAGGGGCGTTCGCTTTGATAGAGCATCTCCAGCGACTCGCGCACCGCCGGGTTGAAGAGACCCACCAGCCTGAGCATAGGCTTGGTGAGCACCCGGTACTTCGGCGCAACGCCGAATGAGACGGCCGCCATTTCGATAAAGGCTCGTCCGGTCGGCGGGTCGGTCGTTGTCGGCAGATGCCAGACTTGATTCCACGCCGCGTCGCGTTCGATCAGCATGGCGACGCCCCACGCCGCGTCAGGCGTGAAGGTCAGAGAATGCGGAACGCGAGCATTGACCAGCCAAGAAGCGGTTCCGCCCCTCGCGTACGGTTCCAAGACGAGGACGTTGGGGACGCCGTTCTTGGTCTGCGGTCCATAGAAGTCGGCCGCCCGCGCGATCATTGCTTGAAGGTTTCCCGCACGCGCCTCGTCCATGAGCAGCGTCGCGATCGCCGCGCGAATCTCGCCCTTCTTGCTCGACGGGCGATAAGGCGTCGCTTCCGTCATCGGTTCGTCGACGCGGCCGTACATGTAAACGTTGTCGAAGAAGAGCAGCTTGGTTCCCGAATGCTTGCACGCTTCGATTACGTTTCGCATGATGCGCGGCCACTGCTCGCGCCAGATCGTTAGATCGTAGCGAAGACCGGCGAGCAGGCAGGCCGTCTCTGCGCCTTCGACGGCCGCGCGGCTTTGTGCGGCGTCCGACAAATCGGCCGTCAGCGATTGCGTGCCGTCGATTGCTTTCGGGTTGCGTCCCACTAGACGAACGGCCACATTTTTCGCGAGGAGCATTTTGGCAAGGCTATCTCCAATGGCGCCGCCCGCTCCCAGAATTGCGATCACTCTGATAAAATCTCCGAAGCGTATGGAACGATCTTGAAGATCACGCCGCAGCCGGTCGCGCCGCCGGGGCCCCCATCGCTGCAGCCCGTCTTCGTTCCCCGAGCGGGTCGTTCCGTAGAGCGCACCGCTCGGGTCGGTAACGAGATTGGTCTGCTCCGGCTCGGCGCCTCTGACGGGACGCCGGAAGTCTGTGAGAACTCGAAGTGCATATCCTTTTTGCTGTGGTTTGATGGCGAAGACCACGCCGCAGCCGATTCCGTGGCAACCGCCGCCACCCAGCGCTGCCGTTCCGTAGAGCGTTCCGTCGGATCCGAGCAGTAGCTGGCCCTCAGGTAAAAACCCGTCGGCGTTGCCTGCGAAGCTGTGCAATACCGTTGCGGTATAGGTCGTTCCGTGTGGCGTGAGTTTATATGCCGCACCATCACCGTGCGAGCCGCCCCAGTACGTGGTTCCGTAAATCGCGCCGCTCTTTTCGTCGATCGTGGGCACGCCGTACGGGAGGTTGCCGTCGGAGCCTTGGAAGGCGTACGCGATGCTCTCCGTGTATCCCGAGGGGCCGGGCGTTAATTTGAAGACCGTTCCGCAGCCGCCGCCGCTGCAATAGCCGAGATAGTTTCCGCCGTACATCGTCGTTCCGTAAATAACGTCGTGTTTGTCGATCGTAACGCCGGCTTGCGGCTCCTCGCCGCCCGCACCGCCCGGAAAGCTGTACAGAACTCTTTCGGAATAACCGGTGCCGTTCGGCGAGACTTCAAATACCGCACCGCGGTTGTAGGCGCCCCCGAATCCGGTGATGCCGTAGATATTGCCCTTCCGATCTAAGACGACCGGACCGATCGCCTCCCCGCCGTCCGGCTCGCCCGCAAACCTATGAAGTATGTTTTCTTGCAAGCCGTGCTTCGTTGGTGACAGTTCGAAGACGGTGCCCCAACCGGCCCCGCCGTTTCCGTTGCCGCCTCCACCAAATGTGGAGCCGAAGAGCGCACCGTTGCGTTCGGTGATTCCCCAAGGTTTTGCGCCGTCGTTACCTCCGGCGAAACTGTATAGTGTGCTCAGGGCGTAACCCGTGCCGGCCGGCGAAAACGCGAAGATTTCACCGCCGCCGGCGGCCCCGCCGAAGAGAGTCGTGCCGTAGAAACCGCCGTGGTGGTCTGAGATCATTCCGTTGATCGGTGCCGCACCGTCGTTGCCGCCGAAACTATAGAGGACGCTTTCGTGAGCGCGTCGCGAAGCCTCGTTGACGGGGGCGGTACTTGCGGCGCCGGTCGCCAGCGAAGGCCCCATATTTCCGCTGCAGCCCGATACGGCCAGCAGGCACAATGCAACGAGACATGTTTTCATCGCACGACCTTCCATATCGATCGGCAAGCCGAGATGCCGGCTGCAATGCCGGCACTAATCACCGGCGAGTTGTTTGGCGTTTGCGTTTGGGCGTTATCGCCGCTATCGTCCCAGGCGTACCAGCCGACATAGGTCGCCCCAAAGCCGCAAAAGGCTCTCGCCTGCGCCAGCATCTCTCCGCGCGTCAGGCCCGGCTGAAAGAAGTGCTTATCGTAAGAGCCCGCCCACGCCTGACCGATGCCGTACAACGGCGTGTAAGCGAGATCCCAACCGCGTTTCTTTAAACTGTGCGCCATTGCCGGAAGCAGGTGCGTCATCTTCCAGTCGAGATCCTTACCGTCCGACGGATGCCGTCGCCCGAACGGTGAGTAGTTGTACCACCCGACGATATCGCAGCCGCCCTTCGAGTAGTTTGCGGCAGTGCCGGGATCCCAACCAATTCTTCCCGGCTTGGTGACGCCGCCGCCAAAGCCGCAGATGGCCGGCAAGCCGGGATTCTTGCGCGCAATTGCATCGTGAATTTTTTGCAGCAGAACGCGGCCGCTCCCGGGATCCCACCAGGCCCAATCGTCGAGCACCCAATGGCCGACAACGTACGGCCGGTGCGCGTCGCGTCGCAGAATGGCGTTGACATAGCGCAGCGCCACTGCGTCGGAGTTGATTTTTGGATTTTCGTCGGTCCGGCAGTAAGAATTGTAGCCGTAGCTCTTCGGCGGCGGAGCGACGGTATGCGTGCGGTGGCACTCCCAGAGGAAGAGCACTCCCGATATGCCGGCATCGACGACGGTGATTCCCCGCGCGCTCAAGGCCCGCTCCAGCGCGCTGCCCGGTGCGGGCGAACCGCCGTAAAGGATCGTCGTGTCTATTCCTTGTTCGGCGGCGGTGGCCGCGCGCTTCGGCGTGTCGACGCTGAAGCCGATGATCGCGTGCGCACTCAAGCCTCGAGAAACCGAGTTGACGGCAAGCGGGACGAGCGGCGCGCCGGTACGCGTGACGCCGCAGCCGCCGAGCACGAGTGCGGCGGCAAGCGATCCGGCGCGCGCGAAACGATTTATGGGTGAAGCATCGTCGTTGAATCGGGGCCGATGCCGCTAATCTCGATCACCGTCGGACCTTTGGCCATAGCGTAATGATGTACGCCCGCCGGAACCGATACAACACTTCCCACGCCAAGCGGCATCATCTTCGCCGTATCCATCGTGTCACCCAATCCGACCATCAACGTGCCGCTGATTACGACGACGGTTTCCGCGGAACCGTGCTCGTGCGGCATCGCTTTACCGCCGTCGGGCACTTTTAAGAGATAGGCGTAATACGCGCCGGCTATGGACGGGTCACCGACGACGGGCGCCATCTCCCACCCCGCAAATCCCGGAGCGGGTCCCCACTTGGCCGTCTCCGGCGTTACGATCGTGGGTGCCGGCGCGGCCGATCCGATCGCGGTGAGCGCCGCAAACGCGAGTGCGGTGAGGAGAATCCGTGAACGAAGCATCTGTGCTACCTCCGTGAGGTGGGCTTCGGCTTGCGGTTGACTGGTTCCGTTGCGTGGGGTGCGGCGATCAACGCAAGCATGTCGGTGGTTCCGGCGACGCGCTCGAGGTGCGGATAGCGCATTCCGTCGTGATAGTCGAGCGAGAGCGTCCGGTACCAGCCGGTTTGCGTCACGATCAGCGAGATCGGCTCGGACCGGTGCTGCGCGCGCTCCACCGCGTACTTCATCACCTCGGGCGAGAACTGCTGGCCCTCGACGGCGACGACGCGCATCGCAGGAGCCAAACCGGCCTTCCATGCCGGCGAATTTCCACGCACGTCCCGTACGGTGCCGTCGGCGGAGAGGTTCGCACCGTAGGAGTACCATCCGGTCACGTCGCGATCGTTCGGCGGCCTTCCGGCAAGGAAAACGTTCGGTTGGCTTGTGTAGACGAGTCGCCAACCGGCGCGCGAAAATTCGTCGTTCGGCGGATGCGGCGCAACGTGATAAACGTAGGTTTCGAAGAACGAATGCCAGTCGTAAGGCTCGACGTCGTTGAGCAGCCGCTCGACGTCGTCGCGCGTGTAAGTCTCGACCATCGGCCCGGTCGTCGACGGCTGGGTGAAGCGGTGTAGAAAGTCTTCAATCGAGCGAGCGCCGTTGGAGCGCTGACGAATAATCGTATCGACGTCGAGCCACACCAGCTCGCCTTCGGTGTAAAAATCTCCCGAGCCGCGGCGAATGTGTTCGTAATCGCCGCGAGTGACGTAGTAATACGGCGCTCCCGTCGTCACGTCGATCAGCGGCGTCGTGGCGCGCCCCGTTTCGTAATCCATGTCCGCGTAGACCGTCGCCATATACTCCGGATATTGGCTGGGCTCGCGAATGGCCGACCGAAACGAGAGCAGGTCGCCGAGATATTGATTCATGCCTTCGTAGACCCAAAGCAGATCGGTCTTCTGTGGGACTTGAAAGTTGGGCGTCGTCAGATCGGCCGGGCGGCGGTACTTGCCGTTCCACGAGTGCGAGAACTCGTGCGTGACGAGATCCCCGTCCGTGATCGAGTCGGCCGGATCGGTCAGAAAGTCGTCGGGCGCGCGATTGTCGCTCGATTGATGATGCTCGATGCCTTGGAACTCCACTGTATCGCTGAGCGTCAACAAGGCGTGATAATCTTCGAAATGCCGCGAGCCGTAGAGGGCGAAGGCCTCCGCCGGCACGCGGCGGTACGCGTCGAGCAGCTTGGCGGGGATGTCGAGGTTTTGCGGATAGTCGGCGAAGGCGTCGAGTTGCACGAATGCTGCGCCGTCACGCCACAGATCCCATTTCCGTACGAAGGCTCCCATGTCGAGCGGCGAATCCACCAGCATCTCGAGCGGCGTAACGTTGAAATCGACGCGGTCGCCATTGCGCGACGCACCGCGCAGTGCGGTGGCATAGTCCCATCCGGCGGGGAGAGCTATCGCCGGCTTGACGAAGTAATGGCGCGATTCGATGCCTTCCTGATAGAGCAGCGCGCGATTCCAATTCACGACCGCAAGGGAGTGGGACGACATATGATCGCCGGGCGCGTTCATCAATACCGTAAAGCTGACGTCGACGCCGGTCGCGCCCGGCGGCACGGCTAGGTGAAAGGCGTAGAGATCGGTCGCGTCGCGATGCCACTCCAACGGCGAGCCATTGGCGGAGACGCGCAACTCGGCGAGGTCGTTCAGCGGTCCCGTTGGCCCGTGCTCGCCCGGAATCCACTTTGGATAGACGATAGTGAAGTCGCCGGGTGCGGCCGGGATGCGCTCGCGCACGAACATCAGCCCCTCCGCTGCGCGCGAGGCGTCGACGAAAAGTGTGACTGGCTGCCGCTCGGTCGCGTACAGCGCTTGCTGTGTGGCGTTTTGGGCGCCGGCAGCGGAGGGCGCCAGCAGGGCGCAGCAAAGCAGGGCAGGGATCAGGCGCGGCATCTTGGCCGGTTCGCAGCGCGGCGGGTGCGACCTTCAGCACGGCGGCAGGTCCGGCGGGCAGAGATAACCAAGGTGCCCCAGTTCTTTCCTCCCCCGCCCTTTCCGACGGAGGTCGCTAGAACCACGTGAAGATCGTGGTGACTGTTAAACTCGTT
>CAZMPP010000184.1:0-5943 GCA_964568035.1 uncultured bacterium | reverse complement strand
CCGAAGTAGATTCCGCTTTGCGTCGTTGGATCGACGTAACCGACGGCGCGTTCGGAGACGCTGAGATCCTCGTACACCGAATGGAAGATCAGCCAAAGGACAAACGCGCCCAATAACGAGAGGGCAGCGACCGCACCGTTACGGCGGAGCTCGTCGCGACGGTTCATGACGGCAGCTTCTCCGCGCGACGACGGAGAAACCCTGCGCGATGATGCATCGCAAGCGCCGTCCCCGGCCGCACAACCCCATGCCGGAATCGCCCTATGAAGTGCTCGCGCTCTTCACCGGTGCGATGGTCGGCGCGTCGATGCTGATCACGGCGACCGGAGCGTTGATGCCCTTCTTCAACGCCGCGCTTCACCTCAGTCAGACGCAGCTGGGACTCATTCTCTCGATTCAAATGCTCGGATCGGTGGCGATGACGTCGGTGGCGGGACTGCTGACCGATCGTTTCGGGGACAAAGCGGTGGTACTTTGGAGCGGCGCACTTATGGGACTGGCATTGCTCGCCGCATCGCTGGTGCATAGCTTTTCGTGGCTCATCGTTTGGCTGGCAATCTACGGCGTGGGTTACGCGGCCGTTACTCCGGCGGGCAGTCACGCCATCATCTTCTTTTTCAAGAAGGCCGACCGCGGTCTAGCCATGGGCATACGTCAATGCGGCGTACCTCTTGCCGGAGTCATCGGCTCGCTCTTGCTGCCGGCGATCGCGTTGCATTACGACTATCGCGCCGCACTCGCGGCGGCCGGCGTCGTAACGCTGCTCGCGGCCGCGATCGCATCGAAACTTTATCGGGAGCCGCACGCGCTGCAAGGCGAACGCGTCTCCGTCCGCGAGATGCTGTTGGAGATGGTGCAGATCGCTCGCGAATCGCGCCTCATTCTGCTGACCCTCACGTCTATGGTTTTGATTTGCGGCCAGTTCACGCTGTTGGGATTTCTCACAATCACGCTGACGCACCAAGCCGCCTATATTGTGCCCGTCGCGGTCGCGCTCTTCACGCTCTCGCAAGTTGGCGCCGTGGCCGGACGCCTCTCCTGGGGTTGGGTGAGCGATCGGTGGTTCGGCGGCAGCCGCACGCTGCCGCTCGCTTTGGCTTGCGTTTTGGTGGCGCTGGTCGCCTTCGGCTTTGCCGCGATTACCCCCGCGACGCCCTTTTGGCTCGCGGCGGCACTCTCGGTAGCGCTGGGATTTACCGCCGAGGGCTGGATAGGGTTAGGCGTAATCGGCATGGCCGAGATCGGCGGTGAGGAGCACTCGGGCAGCGCGCTCGGCGTCGGGTTAACCTGGACGCTGCTCGCGGCATTCGTGACGCCGACGCTCTTTGGTGCGCTCGTCGAGACACACGGTTTTCCCTACGCCTGGCGCGCACTCGCGATCTTTCAGCTCGCCGGCATCGTGCCTGCGCTGCTCGCGAGTCGTCGCATTGCCAGACTCTCGCCGTCGTAGCGTCTCACGCTAATCCGGATCTTGATACGAAATTGGCTGGCGCTCAAAATACGAACGCGGAAGGGGTGCGTCGATCTTCTTGAAGGGCGCGGGGCGTTGCGAGAAATTGAAGCAGTCGGAGAGATCGTCGGAGCGTACGTCGGTTGTATTCATCGATCCTAGGTTGAAGGTTTCTTCGACGAACTTGAGGATGCTGCCGAACTCGTGGCGTTTGTGCGAGACAAAATGTTGCTTGGCATACGGCGAGATAACGATGAGCGGCACTCGGAAGCCGAGCTCGTACGAATTATATTGTGGCGGAGGGACGTGGTCGTACCAGCCGCCCCAGTCGTCCCACGTCACGAAGATCGCCGTGTCGTTCCAATACTTGCTCGATCCGACGGCGTTGACGACCGAGGCCACCCACGACGGCCCCGAGCCGTCGGTAGATCCGGCATGGTCCGAAGCGGCGGCCGTCGGCGTCACCCAAACGACGTCGGCCAAGCGACCCGCATCGATATCGCCTAGAATCTGCTTCGGTGGCGCGACGACATGCGTTGCAAAGCTCTTGCTGTTGCGAATATGGGCGATGGCATCGGGTCCTTCCCACAATCCGGCTCCGAGATGTGCTTGGTAATAGCGCCACGTAAGCGACTTACGCTCGAGCAAATCGGTGAGCGCAAGGCGATCGAAACATGGATAGGTCGCCTGATTCTCGTTTCCCATCGGATCGATCAGCCAGACCCACGAACCGCCAGGCGAATCGCAGCCGCCGGTAAAGCCGCCCAAAGGGGAAAACGGATTCCCGGCCGCGCGCAGCGGCGCCCCATCGTCCGTCGTAGACGTCCCGCTCAAGATATATTGATGAGCCGGAAAACTCGGACCCTGGTTGGTTTGAAACATGCGATCGGCAAACGCGTAGCGCTGCGCCATCGTAAAATACGGCCGAATTTCGTCGCGGGGGACGTAGCCGTAGGGGCGCAGGTCTTTGGGTGGACAGGTTTGCCCGATCTGACAGGTCGATTGCGCCCTATTAAAGCCGTTAAGCTTGCCGTTGGCACGTTCGACGATGTAAGCGCTGTGTTCGTGACTGACGTCGTAATGCGCGGTCAGCCGAATCGGCCGCAACGCAACGCTCTGTCCGTGCGAATTCATCGCGCTGCGCACCGTGTCGGCGCCGGAGAGACCGTTAAACAAGTTGTCGACGGTACGATTCTCTTGAAAGATGATGACGACGTGATGGATCTTTGCGGCCGGCCCCGCGGGCTGCGGCGCGACTCCCGGGTTGACGAACGAATCGCCCTGCGGTCCGGCCACCATTCCTGCGGAACAGCCGCCGAGAGCGAGTGCGGCGACCAGATAGCGAGCGAAGTTCATGGCAGACCAGATAGCTGGAAGATGGTGCCGTCGCCGCTCGCTCCGCCGGCAAGCGTGGTACCGTACAACGCGTTCTTGGTAAAGGCCGGACTCATCCAGGGGTTGGCGCCGTCGGGTTCGCCTTTAAAACGATAAATCACGCGCTCGTGCGCCGACGTATCGATCGAAAAGAGCGTGCCGCAGCCGGCGATTCCATTACCCGTGCAGCGTGGACCGTCGTTGCCTCCGTACGCGGTGGCGCCGTAGAGTACGCCGTTGATCGGCGTGAGGCTGGCATACGAGATCGCACCGTCGGGATAACCGGTAAAGCTATGAAGGACGTGCTCGACTCCGGACGCGCTTAGGCTGAAAATCGTTCCGGAGTAGCTATAAGCGCCGCCGAAGGCAGTCGTCCCGTAGAGCGTCCCGTCGAGCAGAGTGACGCCGCCGTACGGCTGCGCCCCGTCGGGAAAACCCTTGAAGCTGTATAGCACGTGTTCGTGACCCGCAGTGTCCATCGAGTACACGGTCCCGCTGTCGTGCGCGCCGCCGAAGTTCGTCGTCCCGTACAGCGTCGTGCCGTCGGCGACGAGCGGTCCCGACGGACCCGCGCCATCGGGCTTGCCGCCAAAACGGTGGAGGACGCGTTCCGTGCCCTTGGTCGTGAGCTGGAAGACGACGCCGCATCCCGTCGAGTGCGCGACGTGACACTTACCGTCGCCGCCGGCATTGGTCGTGCCATAGAGTTTGCCGCCGATCGCGACGAGACCGCCGAGCAGCGGCGTCGCCCCGTCGCTTCCGCTTTTAAAACTATATACGATACTCTCGCTGCCGGTGATGCTCGAACGAAAGACGGTCCCGTCGCCGGCCGCACCGCCGTACTCAGTCGTTCCGTAAAGTGCGCCGCCCAACACGAGGAGCTTTCCGTCGGGCGTAGCGCCATCGCTCGCGCCTTTGAAGCTGTAGATAACGCGGACGCTTCCGGACGATCCACGCACGAAGATCGTTCCGAACGTTTTCGTACCTCCGCCCGTCGTCGTGCCGTAGAGCGCTCCTGCGAGCGGCGTCAATGCGCTCATCGGTGCGGAGCCGCGAGGATTTCCGCTAAAACTATAGAGCTGCTTGTAGCCGCTCGCGGCCGGTGCGATCGCCGAAAGAACGTTAGGCGCCGGCGGTAAAAGCGGCGCCGTGGTTGCGTGCGCGCAGCTCGTCAAAGCGACTCCGCACACGAAAAAGGCCGATAAACGCGTCATCGTACTCCATAACGCCGGGGGACGGGTTAACCTCTCCTGGTAAGTGCCGCGTCGTTCCTCCCGGCCGCTCGCTTGCACTGTCGCGCAGGCCTAACTTCGGCCGGAAAGAAGCGCCATCGGGCTGGAGGTACGACCATGATCGACGAGCTGCCCAAGAACTTTCGCAACAATCCCGACGACAAGTACGGTCAGCTGCGCGTCGTCGACATCCCGGCCGAGATTCGCGACAACGCGCCGTGGTTCAACCAAACGCTCACGACGGTCAATGACGCCGTGATCCGATTGGGAATCTTCGAGGGCGAATTCCCTTGGCACAAACACACCGACCAAGACGAATTCTTCCTGGTGCTCGAGGGCGAGATCGCGCTCGACGTCGAGGGGCGCGACACCGTTGACCTCCGTACGTTCGAAGGATACACGGTGCCGAAGAATGTCGTGCACCGGCCACGGTCTTCGCAGCGATCGGTCGTGCTGATGGTCGAGTCGGTCGGTATCGTGTCGACCGGCGACTAGCCCTTAGCCCGCTACTTTGGCCCCTCGAGGCTCGCGCTCTTGATATAGTCGAGCTTGGGGAACGATTTTTCGAGGTACTTGTTACCGTGAGCACCGATTTGCGTCTGGTCGGGCTCTTCTCCGTAGCCGGAATAGATGCGGTCGACGACCTCCATGCCGCCGGTAACGTGGCCGATCGGCGCAAAGCCCATCGCGTCGAGACGCGCATTATCGCCGAGGTTTATGAAGAGATGCGTCGAGCGGCTGTTCGGCTGGCCCGTCGCGGCAAAAGTAACGGTCCCGCGCGTGTTCGATGCTTTTACCGGGTCGTCGACGATGTTGACGTCCCACTTCTTCGTGACGGCGGGATCGGCTGCCGCGCCCCACTGTACCACGAAGTTCGGCACGACGCGATAGAAGCGAGCACCGTTGAAGTACTTCGCCTGGACCAGCTCGTAAAAGCGCTTCGCGCCGTTGGGGGCAAGACTTGGATCGACCTCGATGGTAACGGGGCCTTGGGTAGTATCGAGAATGACGGCATACGTTTTGGCGGGAGCATTTTGTCCCGAAGATTTTTTAGACCCGCCGCTGCAGCTAGCCAAAACAAGCGCCGCTACGGCGGCAACGAGCAAACGTCTACCGTACTCTGCTTTCATGCTTCCGACTTACTGGCGCAACACGGCGTATATCCTGCAAAACGAGCCCGCGCGCCAAGCGCCCGTTTGCGATAAGGCGGCCTAGACTTGCGGATTCTTACGGTGAACTTGCGCGCCGGCGGTAACGCCACGACGATCCCTCAAATCCTGCGCCGGTCGGCGCATCTCGATGCCGCGACGCTCGTCTTCTCGGAGTACCGCGATAACGCCGCCGGAGCGCTCTTGCGCGGCGAGGCGGAGCGCCGAGGATTTTCGCACCAGGCGTTCACGCCGTCAAGAAACGGGAACGGCGTTCTCATCGTTTCCGAGGAGCGCTTCGCAGCCGTCGTCAACCCCTTCGGCTTATCCGACGACGAATATCCCAACGCCGTGCTGCAGGCAACCTTTGGAAGCCTTCATCTCTACGGCCTCTACCTGCCGGGTCAAGATCGAAAACGGCCGCATCTGCGCTGCATGATTGCGGCCGCGGCCCGCTACAACGAAAGCGGCGCGCAAGCGTTATACATGGGCGACTTCAACTCCGGTCGCAACGAAACCGATATTGAAGTCAACGTTCGGTCGGGACGGATGCGCGACGAGTTCAGCACAGCCGATCTCTACGACGAGCTCGAAAGCTATTGGACCGAAGCGTGGGCATATCTCCATCCCGGCGAGTATGAGTTTAGCTGGTACCCTTTCCGCCGCGATCCCGACTACGTCAGCAGGGCGGGGTGGCGGATCGACAAAGCCATGCTCTCGCCACAGCTTCTTCCGCACT
>CAZMPP010000183.1:0-5954 GCA_964568035.1 uncultured bacterium | reverse complement strand
CGCTCGGGTTCCAGGAAAAATCCGCGGCCGCGGTCGTGCGCGCCATCGTGCCGATTACGCTCGGACACCTCGTTTCCGTGGCGATCGTCGTGGCCGTGGCGTTGTCGGCGGAACTGGTCGTTCCGCACGTCGTCGTGCACCGCGCCGCGGCCGGCATACTGCTCGCCTTCGGCGCCTACCGTCTTGCGCGGCTACGCCATCCTCGTTGGGTCGGAATGCGCGTCGGATTTTGGGGGCTCACGCTATGGGGATTCTTAATGGCGTCGGCTCACGGGGCGGGGTTGATGCTGCTACCGTTTGTAACCGCCTCCGCACACAGTGCAATGCCTTCGATGGCGATGCCGATGCCGCTAATTGCAACTGGCCCGTCGCCGCTCACCGGCGTTCTGATGATCGGCATACACACGCTCGGATACGTTGCAACGATGCTGACCGTCGCTCTGGTCGTTTATACACAGTTGGGCGTCGGGTTCTTGCGCAAAGCATGGATTAATGTCGACGTTGTCTGGGCGGCGGCGCTCTTAATCGCCGGCCTCATTGCGCTCTTTACCTGAGCGCAGGATTCGGCGCTTGGAGGGCTAAGTTGCGCCGTCCCCCCACCACTTTGATTGCGTCCGGGAGCACCGGAGAAAGCGCGCTCAAATGCTTCTGAAACCCGATCCGACTTTCTACGCGTCGGCCAAGGACGCGATGAAGGCTCCGGCTGAAACGCTCGCTTACGTTGCCCTTCTCAGCGCGTCGGGAAACGGCAAGCCCGATGCCTTGGCCGTAATCGACACCGACCCCAGCTCTAAGGGCTATGGATCGCAGATCGGCCGCGTGGATCTGCCCAACACCGGTGACGAGCTACATCACTTTGGATGGAATGCGTGCAGTTCTGCGCTCTGTCCCAACGCGCCGAAACCGCACGTCGAGCGCCGTTATCTGCTCGTGCCGGGGCTGCGTTCGTCGCGCATCTACGTCATCGATACTAAGCCCGATCCCTCGCAGCCAAAAATCGTACGGACGATCGAGCCGCAAGAGATCGCCGCAAAAACCGGGTATTCGCGCATCCACACCGTGCACTGCGGACCCGACGCGATTTACGTCAGCGCGCTCGGCAACGCCGCCGGCGACGGACCCGGTGGAGTATTCATGCTTGATTGCGATACATTCGAGGTGATCGGCGCGTGGGAAGCCGATCGCGGGCCGCAGTACCTCGCCTACGATTTTTGGTGGCACCTCGGCCACGACGTGATGATGACCAGCGAATGGGGCACGCCGAACATGATCGAGAACGGCCTCGACCCCAGCCTCTTACTCGGCGGAAAATTTGGCCACAGCTTGCACTTCTGGAATCTACGCACGCGCAAGCACGTACAAACGCTGGATCTGGGCGCCGAGCAGCAGATGGTCCTCGAGCTGCGCCCATCGCACGATCCCAACAACACCTACGGATTCGTCGGCGTCGTTATCTCGCTCAAAGACCTCTCCAGTTCGATCTGGCTTTGGCACCGTAAGAACGGCTCGTGGGAGGTTACGAAGGTTATCGAAATCCCGGCCGAGCCGGCCGACCCGGATCTGCTTCCCGACATGCTCAAAGGCTTCAGCGCGGTCCCGCCGCTGCTCAGCGACATCGACCTTTCGCTCGACGATCGTTACCTCTACGCCGCCTGCTGGGGAACCGGAGAGATGCGCCAGTATGACGTGAGCGATCCGTTCAATCCCAAGTTCGTCGGGTCGGTGCGCATCGGCGGCATCGCCAAACGTACGGCGCATCCCAACGATCCGTCCAAAGCCCTCAACGGCGGCCCGCAGATGGTCGAAATCAGCCGCGATGGAAAGCGCGTTTACTTCACCAACTCCCTCTATCGCACGTGGGACGATCAGTTCTATCCCGACGGATTAAAGAGCTGGATGGTCAAACTCGACGTCGGCAATGACGGAGCGATGGCGTTCGATCCCAAGTTCTTTATCGAGTTCCCGGACGAGCATCGCGCTCACCAAGTGCGGCTGCAGGGCGGCGACGCATCCTCCGATTCGTACTGCTTCTCGTAGAGCCCTAAAGAGCTGAGCCTCCTCGCGCTACGCGGCGCCACGGTTCACGTCGATCCGTGGAGCGCCGCGATCGACGGCGGCGTCGTCATCATTGACGGAACGCAGATTGCCGCGGTGGGGACCTCGCAAGAGATCGAGGTTCCCGCCGCCGCGCGCGTCGTCGAGTGCCCCGGCACGACCATAACCGCCGGCCTTTGGAACAGTCACGTCCATTTAACCGAGCGCAAATGGAGCGACGCGGCAGAGATCCCGCAGGCCGAACTCAACCGCCAGCTCCAAGACTTTACGCGCTACGGCTTCACGACGATCTTCGATCTCGCATCGGCGCTGCAAAACACGCAAGCCCTTCGCAGGCGTATCGAATCCGGCGAGATAGCGGGGCCGCGGATTCTCTCAGCGGGTGAAGGGCTCGTGCCGCCGGGCGGCAACGCGCCCGAGATAGTCACCGCGACGATGGGCTGGATGCCGGTCACTCTTCCCGAAGCCGGCGATCCGGCCGAGGTTGAGCGGCACACGCAGCGCCTTCTCGCAGAAGGCGCCGATGCCATTAAAGTTTTCGCATCGTCCGCACCGGGCGCCGGAGGAGCCTTCGTCAGCGAAGATTCGCTTCGCGCGATCGTGCGCCTCGCCCGGGAAGCGAACAAACCCGTCTTCATCCATCCCAACACGCACGACGACATCAAACGCGCCGTCGCCGCCCGTGTTGACGTGCTCGCGCACACCGTGCCGCGCGCCACGCTTTCACCCAACGATCTCGCGCTCATCGTCGGTGCGAACGTCGCGCTAATCCCAACGCTTATGCTGTGGGAGCATCTCACCCGCCACGAACGCGCTTCGGTGCAGGCTCGCGTGGTTGAAGCGGAGCTGACGCAACTGCGTGCCTTCCGCGAAGCCGGAGGGACCATATTCTTCGGCACCGATCACGGTACCGTCGACCCCGATCCTACGCGCGAGTACCACCTCATGCACGAGGCCGGCATGGGATTCAACGATATTCTTGAGTCCCTGACGACCGGCCCAAGCCGGCGTTTTGACGGAAGACGCACCGGCACCGTCGCGGCGGGAGAACCCACGGACCTCGTCGTGCTCGACGGCGCCGCCTCGCGCGGACCTACAGTTTTTTCCGACGTTCGCTTGACGATTCGGGCCGGTCGGATAATCTATAATCGTGGCTGACGACATGCTCTTACCGTTCGTTCGGACGGCAAAGGAGCAGGGTATTGCCGACGACTCGGTCGTCGGGATCCTTCGCCAAAGCGGCTGGCCGGAGCGGCGCATCTACCGCGCCCTCGCCGAATACTACGCCGCGACCACCGGCCTCACGGTGCCCGTGCGAGCCGGAACGGCCGAAAATGCGCGCGACGCGTTTCTCTACCTTCTCAACTTTATCGCGCTGGGTTTCTGGACGGTCGCGCTTTGGCAGATCTGGGACGATCTCGTCAGGCGCTGGTTTCCCGATCCGCTGAGCGACAGCGGAACGACGCTGCGCGAAGATATCGCCTGGCAAGTCGCCGTAATCGTCGTAACCTTTCCACTCTTCGCATTTATGCACGTTCTGATTCAGCGCGAACTGGCACGGCGTCCAGAACTCTACTACTCGCCGGTGCGCCGCTGGCTGACGTACCTGACGCTGGTCTTTGCCGCGATCGCAATCGTCGTGGATGCCGCCATGACGATTCAATCCTTGATCGTCGGCCATTTAACGACGCACTTCTTACTCGATACGCTCGGGCTGCTGCTCTTGGGTGGCGGCGTCTTTGCCTACTACCTCTTGACGATGGATCCGCCCAAGCAGCAAATGTGAGCGCCGCTCGAGCGATTCCGTTTATAGCGGTACTGGTCGTCGTTGCCGTTGTCGCCGCCGCATTCGTCACCTTGGGGCCGCCCAGCGGCGCGCGAGCCGGAGCACTCGATCGCCGGCGAATCGACGACATGCGGTCGACCGCCGAACAACTCTACAATCAATACCACGCCGACCACCGGCCGTTGGGCAACCGTCTCGTAGATCGCAAACGCGACCCCAGCACCCGCAAGCCGTACGAGTACCGGCGGATCGACGCCACCCATTACCGGCTGTGCGCCGATTTCGAGCTCAGAGGCGATCCGGAGAACGATATTTACGTGGGGGAGCGCTGGCGCCACAACGCGGGCCGCACGTGCTACGAGTTCGACCTGCGCGCGGCCCCGCCGTAGCGACGGATTGGAACGACTAGACGACCTTGATGATCGCCATCATGCCGGCGTCTTCGTGAAAGAGCATGTGGCAGTGAAAGACGAACGTGCCGCGCGGGACGTTGCGAAAGTCTAAGAGCAACTTAGTGATGCTCGGTTTGATCAGCGGATAGTTCGGCTCGCGGCGGTTCGGGAGCAGCCGGCCCACCGGAACGAATGCGGTGTCGACGGTCAACGGGATCCGCTCACCGCTCTTCTCCAAGACAAACGCCATCTGGTGGATGTGAAACGCGTGCGATTCCATCGACGCGTTGATCAGGCTCCACTCTTCGATCGTTCCCCGCTTGACGACCACGTCGGCGTTGGAAGGGAAGGCTCTATCGCTTGCATAGACCGGCGAGAAGGGATGCTCGTGAAAGTTCGGGTCGGTCGTGTCGGTTATGAAGTAGCCTGGGTGGAGTGGTGTTTTCTTGTGTTTTGCAAAGACGTATTCGGTAAAAGTCAGTGCCCGGCGGCGGACCAGCGACGGATTCGCGTTGGCGAAGGCGACGAGCCGGGCCGCGGGTGTGTCCGCGATGACCGCCGGCTTCGAGAGCAAGGCCATTGCCGGTGCGACCGCGCCCGAAGCGGCTTTGATCTGCAGCAAGTCGTGATGCATTTGGTAGAATCCATCTTTACCCTCGCAGAAGTGTTCGCTCGAGAGCGTCAACGTCGTCCCGGGGTCCAGCGTAACCAGGATATCGGCTCGCGACATGGAGGTCGTCATCAGTTCCTTCATCGCGATGTACTGCGAGAGCGGATGCTCCATATCGCCGGAGACGGGCACGCCGTCGAGCCCCACGACTTGCAGCGGACGGCGGTGTCCGTCTGCCTCTCGCAGTTGCAAACGCGTCCCCGTATCCGAGGTTCCGTTGGCGATTCGCAAGAGCTGCGGTTGCCCGGGCGTGACTTGCAGCTGCGCCGGCGCATCGGACCCGTCGAGGGCGAAGTGCAGGTCCGATCCGATACCGTTGCAGCCCGTGGGGTCGAGCGACACGTCGCCGATTTTCATTGGAAACGCCACCGGCCATGGCGGCGGGTTGAAAGGATCGTACGGTACCGGCGAACCAAGCGGACGCGCCGCCTCGTGCGCGACGGCGTCGGCAACGAAAGCGTCGGTGTTCGGAGCGAAGAGGCTGTCGAAAATGAACGGCAAGCGATAGCGGATCAGAATAACGTGCTCGGCCGACCGTGCGATCTGCGGCTGGTCCGGCTCGACGATCCATACGCCGTCGAGCCCAAATGCCACTTGATCGTCCGCAGTGCCGTGGGCGTGCGGGTGATAGAGATACGTGCCGGGAGGTTGCGTTGCCGGGATCGTTACATGGAATTCGCAGGCGTGCATCGGCGTGCTCAACGTCGAGAGGAAGATGTTTTCATCGACGGGCGGACCTTCAAAGCCGTGCAGGTGCAGGTTAGTGTCGACCCGCGAGCCGCGACTATAGCGATCCTGGATCGTATGATTTAAATAGCCTGCCTGGGTGACCGCCGGTGCTGCCGGCATCATCATCGGGCTACACGCGGGAATTGCCGTCGAAGCGACGTGGAGGCCGCGAGCCGGTCCGGCCAAGCCGTTGACGATTCGTATTGCGAAGTGCTCCCCGCGCCGAACGCGTATCGTCGGCGCGACGTTGTGCTCCTCACCATTCAACGAGTACCGGTAGCAGTAGCGCTGCGAGTCCTTATAAACCGCTAGAACCAGTTCC
>CAZMPP010000182.1:0-5956 GCA_964568035.1 uncultured bacterium | reverse complement strand
AATCTCGCGGATGTACTCGTTGACGTCGTCGGAGCCAACACTGCGAACCGTGCCGTCGTCTTCGACGTAATCGAAGAGCTCCTCACCCGGTAGATCGCGACAGCGCTTGATGATGCGGGCCAGACGCTTATCGTCGAGCAGAATGCGATGCTGTTTGCCGGTCTTGCCGCGAAACTGCAAGCGGACCTTGGAGCCCTGCAGACTGACGTGACGCGTGCGCAGTGTCGTTAAGCCGTAGGAGCCGTTGGCCTCGGCATACTCTTCGTTGCCGACGCGAATGCCGGTCATATCCAGCAGCGCAACCACGGCGGCCAGAACTTTGCGGCGGGAGAGATCCGCAGCGGCGAGATCTTTGGCGATCGTCTTGCGGACTTCGGGCAGCACTTTGCCGAAGGCAACGAGCCGGTTGTACTTAGCCTCGTCGCGGACTTCGCGCCAGCGCTTGTGATAGCGGTATTGTTTGCGCCCTCGCGCGTCGCGGGCCGTGGCCTGGATATGGCCGTTGGCGATCGGCGAGATCCAGACGCGCTCGTACGCGGGCGGAATCGCCAACGCTTTAATGCGAGTTAGTTCGGCATCGTCGCGAACCGGAGAGCCATCGGGATGGAAGTAGGCAAAGTGCTTGCCACGGCGCCGGCGGGTGATGCCGGGGCGCCGGTCCTCGATGTAACGCAACCCGGCGTCGCGAGCGGCCGCTTGGGAGTCCATCGTCGCCTTCTACCCGCAAGGGCGGGTGCGCGAATCAGGCCGGCCGTGGTATGCTTATGGCGGAGATGAGGAACGGAAGTCCTCGGCACCGGATCGCCTATGTCGACGGTCTTAGAGCCGTTGCGGTTTTACTCGTGGTGGCGTTTCACACCGCGAAGTACTCCGGCATGGCGCCGGAGGGCCCTGTCGCGACGTTGTTGCGCGCGGGGAGCCACGGCGTTGACCTCTTCTTCGTACTGTCGGGATTCTGCCTATCGTATCCGACGCTGGCGCGCCTGCAGCGCGACGGCTTCGCGACCTTCGACGTGGCGCGCTTTGCAGCGCACCGCATCGTGCGCATCGTGCCACCGTATTATCTGGCGATTGCCTTCTTCGTCGTCTTCGCACTGCTATTGAGGGCCGCGCACGTCGCGCTCCCCGCACCGATGCCGCAAGGTGCGATCTCGCCGGCCGACGTCGCGATGCAAGCGCTCTTTCTAGATGGACCTCAGGTCAAAATGCTCAACGGCTCCTTCTGGACGCTGCCGGTCGAGTTCCGCTGGTACTTCGTCTTCCCGATCGTGCTGTGGGTCTGGACGAAGTCGCCCAAGGCCTTCGCTCTCATTGCCGCGGGCGCAGCGATGCTGTTCGCGACGCGCGGCGCCAACGTTGATGCCTTTGTGCTGCCGGCGTTTATGTCGGGCATTGTCGCGGCCGCGATTCACGTTCGGCAGATACGGCTGGGCTGGTGGCCGGCCGCAGCGTGCATCGTGCTGCTCGGCACGGCCTTTGTTACGATGCCGCAGACGGACTGGACGTATGACTTTAATCCATTCTGGTATCTGGCATCGTTTGCGTTCGTAATAGCCGCCGGCGGCAGTGCCGGGCTTTCGGCGTTGCTTTCGCTGCGGTCCCTAACGATCGTCGGATTTGCGTCGTACAGCATTTACCTAGTGCACGAACCCTTGATCGCGTTCGCGCAGGAGCGCGGACTCAACCCGCTTACTGCAGCCGCCATCGGTATTGCCGTGGGGTTTGCCTTCTGGGCCGTCGCGGAGCGACCGTTCGTCGAAGGCCGCCTCCGCAAGCGTCTGCTGAGCGAGTTCGAAGACGCGTTCGTCCGTTGGATCCCACGGGTAGGCTTGCCGCGATCCTACCTCGTCGGTTCGCAGCCGCAGCCGCAGCCGGCGCCGGTCGCGGTGGTTTCCTAGCTTCCTAAGATATTGATCGCTCGAGCTCCGACCGCAATGACGGTGATCAGCGAGATGAAGCTCTGAATGACCATCAGTACCTTAGCGCGCGGGCGCAACGGCAGAACATCGGTCGGGCTGAATGCCGACGACGTGTTAAACGCCAGCGCGAAATAGTCCGCGAAAATCGGCTGCCAGCCAACCGGCATACCTTCAGTCGGATCGCCGCGCGTGAACGAGAAATCGGCCCAGCCTTTCCAGCCGCTTTCGCGGCCTTCCGGTCCGCCACGGTCGATTAGCCAATAGGCCAGGGCAAAGACGAGCACGTTGGTTATCCAAATTGCAATTGACGTCGTTAGCAGCGTCAAGCCGCTGGTGTGCGAAGTTTTTGAGGCCATCTCAATAAGGAGCATCGCCAAAAGCGCGAGCTGGAGGGCCGTGGTCAGCGGCAGAATGACGGCGGCGACGTACCGCTCGATGCGCAGCCAGACTCTGCGATTGGGCGCATAGCCCGCGACGAGCATCGGAATCGCGAGCGCCGCCGCGATCACAAATTGCAGCCCGCGCGGCATGAGCTCGTATCGCGCCGGCAGCAGGGCGAGGATCGTAGATATCGCGAGAATCGAAAGGGCCGGAAAGAGCCGCGACTCGCGCGGCGGCAGATCGCTCAATGGTGACGGCCTCCGTTTCCGGCCATTCTATCACAGGGGAAAGATGCTACAATCCGGCCAGGAGGCACCGCTTGAACAAGAACCGCTTTGAAGCGTTCACCGAGGGGGTCTTTGCCTTTGCCTTTACGCTGCTGGCATTGACCTTTGTTTTGCCGGAGCTCAAGGCAGCCAACGATCGCACTTTGACCGTAGCCCTGCTGCACTTATGGCCGAACCTCGCCGCCTACGCGTTGAGTTTGATGGTGATCGGCATCATGTGGCAGAACCATCAGGCTCTCTTTCGCATGGTGCAGCGCATCGATCGCAAGACGATCTTCTGGAACCTCTTGCTTCTGGGCGGCCTTGCGTTTATACCGTTTGTGACGAGTACTCTGGGAAGCTACCCAACCCTGCGTCCGTCGACGTTTCTCTACGGCGTGACGTTGTCGTATTGTTCGACGATGTACAACCTGCTGCTCGACCACCTGGTGCGAACTCGAGCCTTTCTGCCGGAGATAACGCCGCGCGTCATCCGGCAGACGGTGAACGCCTACCGTGTTGGATGGTTCGGCTATACGTCGGCGACGGTGCTTGCACTGTTCCTTCCGGTGGTGAGCTTCGTAGCATATATCGCAATTGCGATCTATTATTTGGTGCCGCGCGGCGTGGACGCCGACCTAATGTAGCCCCCCCGCCCGAATGGATCGCCTCCAGCCGCCATAGGTTTCGCCTCAGGTTACGAGTTAAGGAACGACGACAATCCTGTAGGTACCGTCTGCCGAGGCGCTCCAAGCTTCCGAGATCGACGAAAGCTGCATCGTTTTAGTCGGGACATCGACCCTACGGTCTGCGATGAGCTTCAAGTAGGCGGGGACTTCGGCCATGATATCGGCAATTTGCGCGGAGCCGGCACCGCTGCCCGAGATGCGAATGCGGCGGCTGCGTAAGAGTGCGGCCGGCACGGCCGCCTCGGGTCCGGCCGTAGAACCAATTTGGATATAGGCAATGTCGGGGTGTCTTCTTCAAGCCCGCGCCGTGCAAGCGCAGCGAAGACAGCCCCGGCTGCCGCTGCCCACAGAAAGTCGAGCACGATGCTCGGTGCGGTACCGCCTAGAGCGTCGACGATTGCCGCGGAGTCGGCGTCGCGATTGCCGCTCAGGGCAACGTCGCAGCTCCAAGCGCCGCAACGCGCGCAAGACGTGCCGGATTGCGCCCTACGCCGACGACGCGGCTTGCGCCGAGTAGGCGCGCGTGTTGCACGGCAAGATATCCGGCCATACCGGTTACGCCGAGAATCAAGACCGTTGCGAGCGACTCGATCTCGCGAACTCGCGCCTTGAGCGGCAACCACGATGCGAAGGCTGGATTCAATCCGGCAGCGACCTTCACGGGATCGGCGCCGGCGGGCAGCGAGATGCGCATTGTTTTGGGTACCGCCATGCGCTCCGCGAACGTGCCGTACGGAGGACGCACGAAGCCCGAGTAGACGAAATCGCCAGTGGGAGTGCGAGCGACGACGTCCACGCCCGGGACGAGAGGCCACGACTGCGTGCTTCCGTAATGCCGCCCGGCCGCCAGCGATCGTACGATAGGATGGAGCCCTGCAGCTACCAACTCCACAAGTTCGTAACCGTCGTTAACTTGGGGTTCGGGAAAGTCACCGTATTCCGGGGTGGCGTCGGAAGCGGAGACGACAGCTGCTTTCATAAGGTTATCTCGGCGCCATGCGTTCTTCGCTTAGGGAGCCGGAATGTGACCAAGCGCGGCGACTACTGCAGCGCTGAGGTTGCCGAAGCGATCGCCCGTGCCATGCGGTCCGTTGCGGTCGTAATCGTCTGCTGGTTTCCACCGGCGAAAACGATCTCCAGGAAGCTAGTATAAACGCGATCGATCGTGTGGTAGTAACTGTTCTCGAGCAGTCCGCTATCGGCAAAGAAGGCACCGCGCGAAGCCTGCTCGCGCGCGGCAATGGCCTGCATCGTGGCGACGTCGCCGTGCTCCTCGGCTTGCTGCATCGCCACATCACTGGCATGTGCCGCGGCTTGATAACTCTCGAGCCCGTCGCGCAGATTGTTGAGGGTGACGGCGCCGTTGGTGCTTTGGAAAACTGCGAGCTGGGTCTGGGCGAGATCTTGGAGCATCTGCCAGGGAATCTCTTCAACGCGCAGCGGCTCAACGGTTGCGTTGGCCGCGCGCATCGCCTGAATGCCCGTTACTTGCGCCATGGCGATCCCTTGTCGCATCCCAGGGTCGTAGGTGCGCAATCCATCGATGTTATCTTCGGCGGTATGGTGCGCGCCGAAGTAGCCGTAGTAACCGTTTGACGTGCTGAGGATGCCGAGCATATACGACAGGTTCTGGTGGTCCGATCCGCCGCTGATGGGATTGAGTAACGGCTCGCCGCGCTGATCGCGCATTCCGAGCATTCCCGTCCCGTCGGCGGAAGGAACCACGTCGGCGATCTGCTTTACGAAGGCGAAAAGCCCGGGCGACGCGCTGATGACGAACGGGTTGCCGGTGGTGAGCTGATCGGTGTTGATGTATTGAAAGACGTTCTTACGAAGCTGCGCTCCATTTTCGTAGATCAGTGCAGCAGAGCCGAATAAGCCGAGCTCGTGGCCGTCCCAGGAGGCGATTTCAATGGTTCGTTTGGGGTGCCAGCCCTGTTGCGCGAGCGCGTGGAAGGCGTCGGCATCCTGAAGCATCACCGTCGTGCCGCTTCCGGGATCGATCGCGCCGAAGGTCATCGCGTCGCGATGGCTGCCGATCATGACGATCGAGTCAGGCTGCTCCGATCCGGTCATGTCGCCGAAGACGATCCAAATCGTCTTTACCTGGCGCTCGAACTTGGTGTGGACGCGCACCGTCTCGTTGCCGCCGAAGCGCTGCACGAACTCGAACATCGGATGCCACGATTGCGGCACGACCTTGCCGTTCATTCCGGAAAGCAGCGTGCGCGCCGTGTTTTGCGTGATGCTGAGCTCGGGAATTGTGGCGTGCGGAATATCGTTCCAGCTTTTGTGCGCAACGCCGGGCAGCGGCGCTTGGCCGGCGAGCGTCGGATCGCCGGGAGGGAACATCATAAAACCGCGCGGCGACATGCCGCCCATGCGCTCGGCCATGTTCCCGTTCTTATAGTTGCCGTTGGGCCACATGGCGCCGCCCCCGTAACCCGTGGTCGAAGGCTCCATGAACATCAGGATCGCGGCGACGCCGCGCTTGCGCAGTTCGTTGTAGGCAATCCAACCTGGGTTAACGCTGCGAATGCCGCCCCCGGGCGCGCTCAAGCGCACCATAGCGACCGCGCCTTGCAGGCTCACGTGTTCGGAGTCAATTTCGGCAAGATCGTCCTTCGAGGCGCCGTTCACGTAAACGACCGGACCGGTGACGTCGCCGTCACCCGATTCTTCGAGAAACGGCTGTCCGGAC
>CAZMPP010000181.1:0-5971 GCA_964568035.1 uncultured bacterium | reverse complement strand
CTGGGATCAGTATTTCGGTATGACGATGTCGACGCAGGGCAGCATAGTTGCGGGCGAACTCGGTCTGACGCGCGAGGAGCAGGATACCTTTGCGTATCAGAGCCATCGCCGCGCCGCCGCCGCGCACTCGGCCGGCCACTTTGAAGATGAGATCGTTCCGGTTCGCGTCGCGAGTAAAGCGAAAGACAAGGTCGTCGTCGACCAGTTGCCGCGTCAAGGTCGCGTGCGTATTCCGGCATCGGTCGGAGCACCGAGCCGCGTCTGGGAGCACGAGCCCTCGGAGGAGTTCACGCTGGATTACGCGACCTACGCGCCGTTCATCACCGGCGAACACCCGCACGCGGTGGTCGACCGCGACGAAGCGGTGCGCGGCGACGCGAGTCTGGAAACGATGGCAAAGCTTCGCCCGCTCGAGCGCAACGGTACCGTTACGGCCGGCAACGCGCCGGGCGTTAACGATGGCGCCGCCGCGCTCGTTCTCGCCGACTCGCAGTACGCCGCCGAGCACGGCTACGAACCGCTCGCAACGATCGTCGAGCACGCCACGGTTGCCTGGGACTCGCCCTACATCAGCTTGACTCCAGCCATGGCGGCGCGCAAACTTCTCGATCGCATGGGTCTTGAGACGAAAGACATCGCCGTGTGGGAGATCAACGAGGCTTTCTCGACTGTGGCCATCACTTCGGCCCGTCGCCTGGGACTTGACGAGGGTCTCATCAACCAGTTCGGCGGCGCCGTGGCGATGGGACATCCGATCGGCGCTTCGGGCGCGCGCATCGTCGGCACCTTGATCAATCAGCTGCGCCGGCGCGGCGGCGGATATGGGATTGCGACGATATGTTCGGGCGGCGGCCAAGGCGACGCGATCCTCGTGGCGGTCTGATTGGACCCGAGCCGACGACGTGATTGAAGCGACGAGAGCTCAGTTCGAGTTAAGCGACGAACAACGCGCGATCGGCGCGCTGGCGGCGGAAATTGCGCAACGCGAGATCGCTCCGCACGTCGCCGAGTGGGATCGCAGCCACGTCTTTCCTCGCGAGCTCTACGGTAAACTCACCGAGGCTGGAATCATGGGAATTCTCGTTCCCGAAGCCTACGGCGGAGCGGGCGCGGACTATCTCTCGTATGCACTCGCGATCGAGGAGCTGGCTCGCGTCGACGCAGGCACGGCCGTCACGATCTCAGTTCATTCGATGATTTGCTCGGCGATTCTCGCGCTCGGCAACGCCGAGCAGAAGGAACGATGGCTGGAAAAGCTGGCCACCGCCGACGTCATCGCCGGGTTTGCGCTGACCGAATCGGATGCCGGCTCCGACGCCGCAGCGTTGCGCGCCACGGCGCGGCGCACCGGCGACGGGTACGTTCTCAGCGGGCGGAAGCAGTGGTGCACCAGCGGCAGCTATGCCGGCGTAATTATGGGGATGTTCCGCACCGGTGGAAGCGGAGCGCGCGGCGTGAGCGCGTTTTTAATTGAAGCAAACCTTCCGGGTATCCGCGTCGAGCGCGTCACCGAGAAGCTGGGCATTCACACCAGCAACACCTGCGATCTCTCCTTCGACGACGTTGCCGTCGGTGCCGAAGCGCTGCTCGGCGAGGAAGGCGAAGGCTTCGGAAATGCGATGCGCGCGTTGACCGCCGGAAGAATCGGCATCGCCGCTCAGGCCATCGGGATTCTCGCTGCCTGCCTGGACGAGTCGGTAAAGTTCGCCAAGGAGCGCGTAGCTTTCGGCAAACCGATCGGAGCCTTCGAGGGCGTTTCGTTCAAGATTGCGCAGATGGCCATGGACCTCGACGCCGCGCGGCTGCTGACCTATCGCGCGGCGGCGCTAGCCGACGCCGGACAGCCCTTCGCGCTTGCGGCAAGTAAAGCAAAACTCTTTGCCTCGACGGCGGCGCGAAAACACGCGGCCGAAGCGCTGCAGATTCACGGCGGATACGGTTATACGAGCGAGTTCCCGGTCGAGCGTTACTACCGCGATGCGAAGATCACCGAGATCTACGAAGGCACGTCGGAGATCCAGCAGATCATCATCGCGCGCTCGCTCTTAGGCCGCCTGGATTAGCGTCTTTCACCGGCTGCGACAGAACTAGCAAGGTGCTCCGCCTTATCGTGAGCGAAACTGTGCGGCCGCGATGAATCTGATGGAGTATCAGGGTAAGGAGCTCTTCAAGGGAGCGGGCATTCCGGTGCCGCGCGGCCATCATGCGACGGAGCCAGCGCAAGTCGAGGAGTTTTTGCGCGAGCAGCCCGGCGAGTGGGTCGTCAAGGCACAGGTTCTCATGGGCGGACGCGGCAAGGCCGGAAAGATCAAGATGGCGAGCCACTCGGCGGAGGGTCGCAGCGTTGCCGAGGAGATCATGGCCTCGCCGATGCCCCCGAACCGGCAGAATCCAAACGGCGAATCGATCAAGTCGCTGCTCATCGAAGAACGGCTCGAGATCGTAAAGGAAGCGTACTGCGCGGTAACCATTGACCGCGCCGCGCGCAAGCCGGTCTTCATCGTGAGCCGTTTCGGCGGGATGGACATCGAAGAGGTTTCGGAGCATCATCCCGAGTCGATTGAAAAGTTTTATGTCGATACGGCCATCGGATACTCGCCGTTCATCGGTCGCGAGCTCGCGTTCCGCGCGCAGCTCGATCCCGGCTATCGCAAACAGTTTCCCGCTATTGCCGGCGCGCTTTACGATTTGTTCTTCCGCTTCGGCGCAAAACTGGTCGAGATTAATCCGCTGGCACTGACCGGCGACGGCCGCGTGATTGCGTCCGATGCCAAGGTCGAGCTCGACGACGACGCACTCTTCCGCAATCCGCGATTCGAAGCGTGGCGGACTTCGCTGCCGCTCGACGAGGACGAGCTGCTAGCGGCCCAGGCCGGTGTGGGCATTCGCAACTTCCGCCGGTTTCCGGGCAACGTCGGCACGATGGCCAATGGCGCCGGACTGGCCATGGCGACGATGGATGCGGTGAGCAATGCCGGCGGCCAGATTTCCGACTTTCTCGACGTCGGCGGCGGCGCCAACGCGCAGCGCGTGCGCAACTGTTACGAACTGGTCGTGAACAACACCGGCGCGAAGGTGTTCTTCATCAACATTTTCGGCGGCATCACCCGCGGCGACGAGGTCGCGCGCGGCATCGTCGAAGCGATGAACCATACGACGTCGCGCAAGATCCCGCTGGTCATTCGGCTCACCGGTACGAATGAAGAAGAAGGACGCCGCATTCTCGCGGAAGCGGGTATGACGCCGGTCGAGACGATGGACGAAGGCGCGCACCAAGCCGTGGCGCTTGCGGCGAAGGGTTAGCATCGTGTCGATCTTCCTAGATAAGAACAGTCGCGTGATCGTGCAAGGGATCACTGGTTCCGAAGGCTCGTACCATGCGGCCCGCATGCGCAAGTACGGGACGAATCTGGTCGGCGGGGTGACGCCGGGCAAAGGCGGTCAACGTACGCCCGAGGGATTGCCGGTCTTCGATACGGTTCGCGAGGCCGTCGAGGCTACCGGCGCGACGCACAGCTGCATCTTCGTTCCCCCGGCGTTTGCCGCCGATGCACTCTACGAAGCCTACGAGGCCGGCATCACCCTGGCGGTTTGCATTACCGAGGGCGTACCGGTCCACGACACCCTTAAGGTAGTTGGAGCAACCTCGGGCATGAGGATCATCGGGCCGAACTGCCCGGGCCTCATCTCGCCGGGCAAGGCGCTCGTCGGCATCATGCCGGGCCACATCTTCAAGGAAGGGCGAGTCGGGGTGATGTCCCGTTCGGGGACGCTCACCTACGAGGTCGTTGACCTGCTGACCCGGGCCGGGCTCGGGCAATCGACCTGCGTCGGCGTGGGCGGGGACCCGATTATCGGGACGACCTTCGTCGAATGCCTGCGGGAGTTCAAAAACGACCCCCAGACCGAGGCCCTGGTGATCTGCGGCGAGATCGGCGGCTCCGACGAGGAAGACGCTGCCGCGTTCGTGGCCGAGCACCTGCCCGAGCTCCCGGTCGTCGCTTTCGTAGGGGGGCGCAACGCACCGCCTGGTAAGTCGCTCGGCCACGCAGGCGCCATTATTGCCGGGAACTCCGGGACGCCCCAGAGCAAAATTGCGGCCTTTACCGCCGCTGGAATCCCGGTCGCCGAGCGCCCCTCGGAGATCCCGGAACTGCTCGCGCGGCGGCTCGCTGCCCGCGCTTAGCGGCGCGACCAAGCCCAGCGCCTCCCCTTAAGGCTACCTAAAGGAACCGTCCCAAGGCTGAGGAAATCCTTGGCGCAGTGGGTCACTCTGAGAGTTTCCTGGGCCATTTAGTAGGCCTTGGGGGGCGCAGGGGGGCTCGCCTTTTGACAACTCAATCACCAGAGGGTTAAACGAACATGAGTTCATATCGAACCCTCCGTCACGCGGTCATAGCCGTGGCATTGGTGGTGGCGTTCCTTAGCCAGGGAACATGGGCACTGGCAGGCGTCACCGGCAACATCACGGGTAGTGTCCACGATGCGAGCGGCGCACCGATTGCCGGCGTGGCAATCCAAGTCGTGTCGCCATCTGAACAAAAGACTGCAACGACGGACGCGGGAGGTCACTTCGTTATCCTCTCGCTCGCCCCCGATACCTACACGATCAATTTAACGAAGAGTGGGTATCAAGCAGTTGCTTTCCCCGGCGTCGTGGTCTTTGCCGACCAGACGGCGACGGAACAGCTCACGATGCAAAAGGCGCTGACGACGATAGCGCGAGTGACGTCTTCGGCGGGTTCCTCGCTGGTCAAATCCGGCGTTGGTTCCGACCTTTATAGTGTCAATTCCGCACAGGCGGCCGCAGCGGCGGCCCTCGGCGGCGGCGGTAACCTGAATAACGCCTACTCGGCAATGGCGTCAGTCCCCGGCGTGCAGACGTCGCAGGGCGGCGTCGGTTGGGATTTCAACGCTGCGTACGTTCGCGGCCAGAACTCCTATTACACCGGATACGAGTACGACGGTATTCCGGTTAACCGTGCCTTTGATAACTACAACTCATCGACGGAGTCGACCCTGGGCCTTCAAGAGCTCCAGGTCTATACCGGCGGTGGTCCGTCATCGGTCTCTTCGGCCGGTACCGCGGGCTTCATCAATCAGGTCATCAAGACTGGCACCTTCCCGGGCTTCGCCAACGCGAACCTCGGCGGGGCTTATCCGAACTACTATCATCAAGCCAGCGTAGAGGTCGGCGGTTCGACCCCCGACCGTACCTTCAGCTACTACGTCGGCCTTCTCGGCTACAACCAGACCTATCGATTCTTCGATAATAGCAACGGCGCCGGCTACATGAATTCAGGCGGCCCGCTGTCAGGCGATACGCTTGGTTTTGGCATCGGCTACGGGTTCGGTAGCGACCAGGTCTTGTCGACGGGCTATACCTGCCTCATCGGTACCTGTCAAGGCGTCAAGCCCGTCTGTCCGATGGCCGGGGCTCCTTGGTCCAACCAGCCGGTGGCAAAGATCGGTTCGCAGGGATGCTGGCAGTTCTATAGCGGCATCTCCGGCGCGCCGTACATGGTCACGGACCGTGAGAACGTCGTGAACCTGCATATGGCGATCCCGAAGGCTAATGGTCTTCGTGACGACGTGCAGTTTCTATGGAGCGGTTCCGCTCTGAATAACTACGGCTACAGTTCCGCCAACAACATTGGTCCGGGAAACGATCAGTTCATCTTCGCCCTCTACGGAACCAAAGCGCACGCGCCGACCTGTGGTCCGGAAGTGATCGCTTGGACTGGCCTGACGGTGAACGGCTGTTCGTCGCCGGGCGGGGCTGCGGGACAGATCATACCGCTAGCCAGTTCCGGCGCGTACTGGACGTGCGGAGCTACGAGCCCGAGCGGCGGGAGCTATACGGGCGGTTGCGGCCCGACCTACCTCGGCTATGCCGACGCGGTCACCTACAACGTACCGTTTGGCACCCCGGTCGCGAAGGAAAACGGCTACAAGGTAGCCCCAACACCCT
>CAZMPP010000180.1:4133-6003 GCA_964568035.1 uncultured bacterium | reverse complement strand
ATTCCAGGCCAGATCGGGCGCCATGTTGGGGACGTGTTGCGGGTTCAACGGCAGCCATTGCTGAGTTCGCAATAGCACGTAGAGGTAGGCCAGGCCGATGACGGAAAAGCCAAGCACGGAGAGGGCATAGGCGTACCAAGTCATCTCCTCGTCTTCGCGGATGCCGCAAAGGCGATAGATGAGTCGCTCTAGTGGCACGAGCACGGGCGAGAACCAGGTACGTTCGCCTTGGAAGACTCGCGTCATATAGGCGCCCAACGGCTTCGTCATTGCCAGGACGATCGAGAAAAAGACGATGGCCTGGAGCCATCCAATCGCGGTCACAGGTTTTCCTTAAAATCTCTCAGGGCGCAGCATCGCAAAGACGAGATACGCCAAACCGGCAATCGTCAGGAGAAGGCCGAGTACGTCATCAAACTGCATCGGCTCGCTACACCCGTTCGCATCCGGCGACGTAGAGATCCAAGAGCACGAATGACACGATCGACAGTGCGATGACGCCGATCTCGAGCAACATGAGTTTAGGATAACCAAGTCCGGCATGTCGCGCCACTGCCGATCGGATGATCCAACCGGATATCCGTTCGGATCATCCTTCCGGCGGTTTACCGCCCATTGCCCGGCCCTGTATACTTGCGACGTTATGTTTGACAGATGGCTTGTGGTAGCGGCTCTGCTGCTGCCCGCGTTCGGCGCCACGACCGGTCTCGCAGCGGCCCAGACGTCACCGGCGCCGTCGGGCTCCCCGGCGCCAGCGGCTTCGCCGACTCCGAGTGCGCCCAGCGATCCGTGCGGATCGATCCTCTCAATCGTTAACCGCCCCACCGTTACGACCGGGGTTTGCACGGTGCGAACGGGTCATTTCGACGTCGAAACCGGTTATACGAACACCACGACGACGGGAACGGGCGGCGGCAGCAGCGTGCTCTATCCTCAGCCGCTTATCCGCATCGGAACGGCCAATCCGCATTTCGATCTGGAGTTAGGTCCCCCGAGCTACGCCACGACGTCGGTTGGAACGCCGACCGTAACCGGTTCGACGGACGCGAGTTTAGGAGCAAAGCTGGAGCTCGGTTACAGCTCGAATGCCGATTGGGGCGTTAATGGACTGATCACTTTTCCCACCGGCAGTTCGGCATTCTCCGCCGGTAACACGCAGTTCACCGGAAGCTTCAACGGCGCGTATACGGTAAACTCCGTGCTCGGAGTCGCCGGATCTGTCAGCTTCAACGCCTTCTCCGGCTTGAACTCGGGCGGCGCCGCGCAATCGTATTTCGCCGTGGTTCCGAGCATCGTCGCCACGGCGACGCTGCCCGGACCCTCCGAATTCTTCGGCGAGTACGCATACTTCAGCCAAGCCGGCGTAGGACTCGGCGGCAAGAGCCTCATGGATTTCGGCTACATCCGCGACCTCGGCGGTCACGTCCAGCTCGACGTGGAGTACGGTTTCTCGCCGACACTGCTCAACGGCCAGACACAGCACTATATCGGCGCGGGCCTCTCCTTCATGAACTAAGCATGTAGGGGAAAACGAGCGAGCGCGCTAAGGGGCGTCTAACGACGCACACCGAGGGAGGATTCCAATGAATACCGCCGCTCCCGTCAACATCGGAAATACCGGCTTTATGCTCCTTTGCGCGAGTCTCGTCATGTTGATGACGCCCGGACTCGCGTTTTTTTATGGGGGTCTGGTTCAGCGCAAAAACGTTCTGACGATCATGATGCAGAGCTTCATGTCGCTGGGATGGACGACGGTTTTATGGTTCGCCTTCGGATACTCGGAGAGCTTCGGCCCCGACTGGCACGGCATTATCGGCAACCCCACCACCTACGCGTTTCTCAAAGGCGTCACGCTGCACACGATGTTCAC
>CAZMPP010000180.1:0-4123 GCA_964568035.1 uncultured bacterium | reverse complement strand
GTTCACCGGAAACGACGCCGGCATTCCTCTGGTCGTGCACATCGCCTATCAGATGATGTTTGCGATCATCACGCCGGCGCTGATCACCGGCGCTTTTGCAAATCGGGTGACGTTCAAGGCTTACTTCTGGTTTTTGACCGGATGGCTGATCTTCGTCTATTTCCCCTTCGTCCACATGCTCTGGAGTCCAGACGGCATCTTGGCGAAGTGGGGCGTCCTCGATTTCGCCGGCGGCATCGTCGTCCACGCGTCGGCCGGGTTCGCCGCTCTGGCGTCGGTGCTTTACGTCGGCCGCCGCCGCGTGTTCGACAACAAGCCACATAACGTTCCGCTGATCGCACTCGGCACCGGCCTGCTCTGGTTTGGATGGTATGGTTTCAACGCCGGCTCCGAGCTGCGCGTCGATGCCGTAACGGCGTCGGCCTTCCTCAACACGGACGTTGCGGCGTCCTTCGCCGCCGTAGCATGGCTCTTTGTTGAATGGGCGCGTGGACGGCAACCAAAATTCATCGGCCTCCTCACGGGAGCCGTTGCCGGTCTCGCCACGATCACGCCGGCGGCCGGTTACGTCTCACCTGTGACGGCCGTGATCATCGGTCTCGCTGCCGGCGTCGTCTGTTATTTTGCTGTTACCCTCAAGAACCAGCTCGGATGGGACGACGCGCTCGACGTCTGGGGCGTGCATGGCGTGGGCGGCTTCTTGGGCATCGTTCTTCTCGGCGTCTTTGCATCGACGCTGTGGAATCCCAACGGTGCGGACGGCCTGCTTCGCGGCAATCCGGCGTTTCTCGGCAAGCAAATTGTCGCTGCCGTCGTCTGCAGCGGATGGGCGTTCGTCTTTACCTACGCGATGCTATGGCTCATCAACTTGATAACGCCGGTGAAGGTCGACGAGGCCGCGGAAGAGCGGGGGCTCGACGTTCACCTGCACGGTGAGGAGGCATACCCGCTGGGCGTCTAGTCGGTAATGCGTTTTGCGTCGTGCCTCTGAGCGCGGTCATCCTCCCCGGCGCGCTACGCGACGCACTACCGGCGCGAGAGAGAGGCTGCCGGCGATGAGCGTCGCAAGCGCCACCGCGAAAGTAGCGTCAATGATCGCTTGACGGTACGGCACCGATGGCGGAATCGCTAATGCGAGCGCCAGCGAGAGCGCTCCCCGCATTCCCGCAACTCTGACGACACCGATCCATTCGCGTGGGTAAGGGCTCGGCAACAGCAACGCTGAGACCGCCACACGCGAAAGAGCCACGCCCGCAAGGCAAACAACCGCAAAGATAGGTTCGGCTGCCAATCGCCCAATTTGCAGCGCGGCGCCTACCATGAAAAAGACCAAAGCGTTAGCGACGAAAGCCCCGAGATCCCAAAACCGATTCACGTCTTCTGCGATGCTCAACGTTATCCACGCCCGCTCAAAATAACGCAGCGCCATCCCGCACGCAATCGTGGCGAAGATGCCGGAGAGCTTGAGGTAGTCTGCCGCAAAATATGCGCCGTACGCGCACAGGATCGTGGCCCCGATCTGCAGCCGGACGTTACGGACGCCGCCAAGGATCCGCGCGATCGCAAAAGCGATGCCGATGCCGAGCACTACGCCGCCCACCGCGCCGGCAAGCGTCTCGACGGCGATAAGAGCGAGACCCGCGCCGCTCAGCGCTCCCAATGCGATGCTGGCGAGAACCCCGCGATACAGCGCCACGGCTACCGCGTCGTTGAAAAGAGACTCACACTCGACGATCGTTGCCAGCGTCGAAGGTACCTTAAGGCGCCGAAATACGGCGACGACGGCTATAGGGTCGGTTGCGCTGAGAATCGCGCCGGCCAAGAGTGCCGCACCGAACGGAACGCGCGCTATGGCCAGGGCGCCGGCTACGATCGCTGCGGTGAGAAGCACACCGGGTCCGGCGAGCACGGAAATTACGACCCAGTGGCGTCGCACGGCTTTGGCATTGAGATTCCATGCAGCTTCAAAGAGCAACGCCGGCAAGAACACGTAGAGCGTCGCGTGTCCGAGCGCATATTCAAGGCGCGCGGGCTCGACTAGACCGTAGGCGACCCCCAAGCCTACGGCAAGAAAGATTTGCCAAAGCCTCATCGCCGTGCAGGCATCAATGCGTGTGCGTAAAGTTTCCCACGGGCGCGAGCCGCCGCATCGCCTCAATGGCGCACCGCATTCCGAGCGGCGCCTTCGGCCGGCCGACGGCGGCGAAATATCGTTCCGGATCGATGTTGAGGGTGCGGGTCTGTATCATCGTCACCGGAGAATCGCGAAGTACGGCCTCCATCGCCGCAATCTCTTCCCGGTCGTCGGTCACGCCGGGATGCGTGAGCAGATTCAGGCTGACCCTCAGTCCCCGATTACACGCCAGACGCACCGATGCGAGAACGTCCTCCAAACCGTAGCCGATCGGCCGGTAATACGCGGCGTAAACTTCCGGCCGGAAGGAGTTGAGGCTAACGCGCACCGCGTCGAGCCCCGCATCGATGCAGCGCGCCAGCGCCTTCGTCAGGCTGCCGTTGGTGTTGAGGTTGACTGTTCCGTTCGACCGTTTGCCGCGTACGATTTCGATCGCGCGCGCGATGGCCGTAGAACGCAGCAGCGGTTCGCCTTCGCAACCCTGTCCGAAGGAAACGATGCCGTCGTCGACGAGTTCCAAGTGGTGCAGGGCGACGGCGCCTAGTTCTCGCGCCGTCGCTTCATCGGCCACGCGTGCCTGCGGCGACGGAAATCCCGACTCGTCGTCCTGCTCGGAGATGCAGCCGATGCAGCGCGCGTTGCATTTCGGCGAGACCGGCAACGCGGCTTCGCCCCGCTCTAAAAAGACGTTCTGCGCGGTGAAACAGCCGTACTCCCGCGAGCAAAGCGCGACTTGCTGTAGGACGCGATTCGCGGCATCCGCCGAAAGGCGGCGGTCGATCGTCGCCTCGAGCTCGCCGGCTGCGAAGCTGCGCGGCTCCCAGTCCTCGTCTTCATCGGTTCGCATCGCCGCGACGTGCAGACGATCGTCGATGACGCAGGCGAACGTGTAGCCGAAAAGCGGCAGCGGTGGAGCTTCGCGCCCGGCGGCGTAGGCTGGAAGAAGCAAGCGTGTGTAGCCGGCGGGCAGCGCGACCGCCATCGCGGTGCGTTCGGCTAGCGGTCCGATCGTCGTGAGCGGCGCGCGCTGCGGCAGCAGCATCTCCACGACGCCTTCGGGCGCTGCAATCAGCTCCGCCGGTGAGGCCTCCCGCACGATTCCTCCGTCGGCCAGCGGCACGAACCGCGGATCGTATTCAATCGCGCCGGTCGAATCGCACGAAACCAGACCGACCGGCGATTCAGTCGCGATGCGGGCCAAACTCGACCTCGGCATCGAAAACGCGAGTCGCCGCACCGCTCAAGAACGCATCGCCACGGCCGTCACATTCGACCGTCAGCCGTCCGCCCGGAACGTCGAGGCTTACCGGCGAGATGACTTTTCGTTGCGCGATCGCAACGGCGGCGCAGGCCACTGCGCCCGTGCCGCAGGCCATCGTCAGCCCGACGCCGCGTTCCCAGTGGCGGACCCGCAGGCAACCGGAACTCTCCACGGCAACGACGTGAACGTTGGCACCGTCGGGCAAGCGCGGATCGCGTTGCAACCGCTCCGCGAGGGCTTCGAGATCGACCGCGCTGGGCTCTTCGCAAAAAACGACGACGTGCGGATTGCCGAGGTCCACGAAGCTCGCCTCGGAGAAACCTGGAACGACGAACGAAGCGATTCGCGGAGTCCCCATTGCGACACGAACTTGGTACTCGGGTGCGCGCGCGATGATTTCGGTGTGGATCGTCCCAGCGGGGGTCTCAAATGCCATCCGTTCGCCCGCTCCGGCTTCGTCGAGCCAGCGGGCCGCGCAGCGAACGCCGTTGCCGCAGATCTCGGCTTCGCTGCCGTCGGCATTGATCGTACGCATTCTCACGTCGCCGTTGCGCGACGTTTCGAGCACCAGCAGGCCGTCGGCTCCGACGCCGGCGCGCCGGTCGCACGCCCACCGCGCAAACGCGGAGAGGTCGCCTAGTGCTGCGGTTCGAGCATCGAGGAGAACGAAGTCGTTCTGCGCGCCGTGCATTTTAGTGACGCGAACGCGCGTGGACGATCCCATGTCA
>CAZMPP010000179.1:0-6045 GCA_964568035.1 uncultured bacterium | reverse complement strand
AAGACGTCGTACAAGACGCCTTCTGCCGCGCTTTGGAAGTTTGGAAGCTGCGCGGCCTTCCCGAGAATCCCTCGGCCTGGCTGATGAAGACGGCGCGCAATCGCGCGCTCGACGTGCTGCGGCGAGAGCGCACGGCGCGAACCTTCGCGCCGGAGTACGGACGTTTACTCGAGACGGAGTGGACGCTGGCCAACGCCGTGCAAGAAGTCTTCGATTCGACCGACGTGCGCGACGATCAGCTGCGTATGATGTTCTCGTGCTGCCACAGCGAGCTTCCCGAGACCGCACAGGTGATGCTGGTGCTATCGCTGGTCGGCGGCTTCGGGGTCCGCGAGACGGCCGCGGCCTTCGTCAGCTCGCACGCCGCCGTCGAGAAACGCCTGACGCGCGCTAAGAAAACGCTCAAGGAATCCGGTCTGCTTTTCGACATCGCCGACGAGGCCGACTTCGCGCAGCGCCTCCCGGCGGTGCAACGCGCGCTCTATCTAGTATTCAGCGAGGGCTATCATGGCGCATCGGCGCGCGCAGTGGTGCGTGCCGATCTCTGCAACGAAGCGATTCGCTTGACGCTGCTGTTGGCAAAGCATCCCCTGGCCGCACGTCCTTCGACTCACGCGCTGCTGGCGCTGATGTATCTCGACGCGGCGCGCCTGCCGGCACGGCTCGACCCGGCCGGCAATCTCATGACGCTGCTCGATCAAGATCGCTCGCGCTGGGATCGCGGCATGATCGTCGACGGCGTCAGGTGGCTGGAACGCTCGGCGACCGGTTCGGAGATAAGCCGCTATCACGTTGAAGCGGCGATCGCGGCGGTGCACGCGCGGGCGCAAACGATCGGGGAGACCGACTGGGGCGAGATCGTCTCGCACTACGATCGGCTCTTGGCGATCGCGCCTTCGCCGATCGTCGCGCTCAACCGGGCCATCGCCATCGCGCAGCGCGACGGACCCATCCGGGGGCTCGAGGCGATCGACTCGATCGCCAAACGCGAAGTGCTCGACGGATATCCGTTCTACCACGCGGCGCGCGGAGAGCTCGAGTTGCGCCGCGCCAACGGCGCGAAGGCGCGAGAGCATTTCCACGCCGCGATCGCGGCGGCACGCAACGCCGAAGAGCGGCGCTTCTACGAGAGCCGGCTGGCCGCGTGCGAGGCGGGCACGGCGGAAGCCGCGCCGTTGCGCCGAACTGCGCGAGGATGACCGATGCCGCACCGCAGCGCGCGCGCATCGCCGACATCATACGCGATAGCGGGAAGATGGGCGGCGATCCCTCCGGCGCGTCGCAAGATCAGCTCGCCGCCTTTGCCGCCGCGATTAGCGGCGCGCCGGCCGGCACAGTTCAGGCTTCGGAAGCGATCGCCAACGAATTGGCGCAGCGCTTTCCAAAACTCGCCGCCAAGGCGTCGGTCGAGCGCGACGCCGACGCCGCGTACGAAACGGCTGGGCGCGCGCTAATCCTCGCACTTCAAGCCTGCGGCTATACGCTCAGCGCCGCTTTCGACACGAGCAGCGGAGCGGTGCTCGAAACGAAGAAGCCGGTCTCGTTACTCTCGGGACCGTTCGTGGTCATCATTACCATGATCGACGGTGGAACGCAGACGCACTTAGCCGGAACGGCGCAGCACACCGGCGTTGACTGGGGGCAGAACGCCAAGCTGCTCAACGCGTTGTTCGATAAAACGAACGAATATCTAACCCTCTTCCGCAGCTAGCCTTTCTTGCCGAAGACCGCCTCGTGCTGGGCGATAATGCTCGCTTGTGTCGCCAGGTTGGGCTCGGTCGACCAGTTGCCGCGATCGAACGTTCCGCCGAGTACGATGCCGTCGTTGCGCGGAAACATATAAATGGTTCCGCTGAGATAACAGTAGTCGACCTCCGGCTGCGGTTCCAAGATCGATAGCTGTCCGCGCACCGGTTCGAGCTCCGTATCGCCGAAGAGCGCGCGCGAGCCCAGGCCCGTACAGTTAAAAATCACCGGCTCGTGCAGCGACGCGATGTCGGCCGTCGAGTTAAAGGTTCGCACCACGATACGGCCGCCGCGCAGCAAGAAGTCGCGCTCGACCGCCGGCAGAAAGGTATTGGGCTCCATCAGCATCGTGGCGAAGCGTTGGATGCTCTTGAAGCCGGTGAACGGAACGCTCGCCGGATCGATCGTTTCGACGTCGGCATAGAGGTCGGAAATCCCGACCGATTCTGCGTAATGCAGCTCGCCGGCCGGCGCGGCTGGGTCTTGCTTGAGGACGTAATTGTCGATCCAGCGGACGCCGTACGTATCGCCGGCCATCAACTGAAAAGTACGGTTGGCGATGCGCGACGCCTTGCGAAACGTGTCGAGAAAGGCCGGCGTTACTTGCGGCAGTGCGAAGACCGTCGTCGGCGTCCACTGTGCGCCGGCGATGTTCGAGGTGGTCTTTGGCGGCAGCGCCGACGAGTATATCGTTACCGCCCAGCCCCGGTCTTGCAGCGTTCGCGCCGTCGCGAGTCCGACGATGCCGCACCCCAGGACGGCGGCGCGCGAAGGTGAGCGATCGGCGATCAGGTCTGCGGCGAGCGCGGCGCAGCCCCACGACAGGCTGAAGCCTCCGCCGCCGTGTCCGTAATCGTGTACCAGCACCTTCGAGCCAAACGGCTGCGCGCGAAGCACGAAACCGCTGGCGCGATAGGGACGCAGCCCGACGACGGTGCGAATAACGCGCCCGGGGTCGACGTCCACCGGCACGAGACGCGCGGAGGATCCGCCGGCCGCCGCTCGGGCGGGGCGGCGTTGCGCCAAGAACGCGGAGACTCCCAGTGACGAGCCGATGAATGCGCGACGCGAGAAATGCATGACCGCGAAACGTTGCGCCAGGAGCGCGTCGCTTCCTACTCAAACACGCGCGTGTGGACGTTCTGAACCTCCCTAAAGCGGAGCTACACCTACATATTGAAGGCACCTTCGAGCCGGAGTTGATCTTCGCAATGGCCGAGCGTAACGGTATCCGCCTCAACTATCCCAACGTCGAGGCACTGCGCGAAGCCTATAACTTCACCGACTTACAATCGTTTCTCGACGTCTACTACGCGGGGGTTGCGTCACTGCGTGTCGAGCAAGACTTCTACGAGCTCACCAGAGCCTATCTCCAGCGCGCCAAGGCGCAAGGCGTGCGGCATGCCGAGATTTTCTTCGATCCGCAGGCACATACCGATCGGGGCGTAGCGTTTGCGACCGTCGTCGAGGGCATCGCCAAGGCGCTTGCCGATGGAGAAAAGAGCCTTGGCATTAGCAGTCGCCTCATCATGTGCTTCCTGCGCGACTTATCGGCCGAATCGGCGATGGCCACGTTCGAGAGCGCGCTGCCGCACCTCGAGCATATCACCGCCGTCGGGCTCGATTCAGGTGAGGTGGGAAATCCGCCCTCGAAATTTCAAGCCGTCTTCGATCGAGCGCGCGCCAACGGCTTGCTCGCCGTCGCGCACGCCGGCGAAGAAGGGCCGCCGCAATATATTTGGGAGGCGCTCGATCTGCTCAAAGTTTCCCGCGTAGACCATGGGGTGCGATGTTTGGAAGATGAGGCGCTCCTCGCGCGGTTGGTGCGCGAGCGCACGCCGCTGACCGTCTGCCCGTTCTCGAACGTGCGGCTGCGCGTCGTACCGACGCTCGCCGCCCACCCGCTCAAGCGGATGATGGAGGCCGGCCTCACCTGTACCTGCAACTCCGACGATCCCGCCTATTTCGGCGGCTACGTGGGACAGAATTTGCGCGACACGGCGGCGGCGCTGAAGATGAGCGACGAGCAGGTCGTCGAGCTGGCCAAGAACTCGTTCGAAGCCTCGTTCATCGACGACGCGGCGAAGCGCCGCTACCTCGCCGAGGTGGATGCCTTTATCGCTGTGCCGTAGCTATTGGCGTTGCGACGTGCCCGAGGCCATCGGAATCCACGTCTTACCGGCGTCGTTGGAATATTCGGTGCGCCAGCGGTAGAGCGCCGGGTTATCCCAAATGTTGAGCGTTCGAATGGTGACGTCTTGCCCGGCGGCGTTCTTGAACGTGACGGGATAGGTGACGGTGTCGCCTTCGATAGTGATGTTCAGCGGTACCACCTTGGACGGGCGCACGTTGAAGAAGCGATAAACCTTCGCATCGGGGTCGTACGTGTACAGCGCAATATCTTCGTTGGTGGCGCCGCCCATCGTAACGCTTTGCTGACATATCAGGAAGGTATGGCCGTTCGACCAAACGCACGTCGTGGTGGCGTCGGCCGGTCCGGCTTTGCCGTACGGACTCTCGACGAAGACTCCGTGGCTCTTCCACGTGCCGGATAGGCGGTCGAGCGAGTCGATTGGATCGGCGGCCGAGACTTTTTGCGCCGATGCTGCAACCGCAGCGAGCGTCAAGCATAAGGTCGCTAGGAATGCGCGCATTTAAACCCCCACGTGTTCGGGAACGAGCAGGTGTAGTTTCTTTTCGGTTTCGGAGCCCGGAGCCGCCGTCAGCACGACCATCCGCATATCGCCGTCGCCGGGAAGCTCGAGGGTGGTGTGATCGAGGATCAGTTCGCCCAGATCGGGATGAACGAAACGCTTGAGGCCTTCGGCCGATCCCAAAACGTCGTGCTCGGCCCAGAGCTTTCGAAACTCGGGCGAGTTTGTCCGCAGATCTTCGATGAGCTCGGTGAAGGCCGGATCGTTGGGATACTTGGCGGCGACGGCACGAAACTGCGCGACGCAGCGGCGCCGCGTGCACTCCGGGTCGCCCAAACGGCACTGCAGCGCCGTGTCGCGGAAGAGGCGCCACACCAGGTTGCACGCCGGTCCGGTCGCGCTCGAGAAATCGTTGAGCCCGTCGGCGCTGCGATTCCAGGCCAGCACGTCCCAGCGCCGTCCGCGAATGTAGGCCGGGCAAGGATCGAGCGCGTTCAACACGCGCAGCACCAGCTCGCTGGGACGCTCTTCTTGCGGCGGCGTGATGGTCAGGGGCAGGCCGGCCAGGAGATAGAGATGGCGCCGCTCGTCCGAGGTCAGACGAAGGGCGCGCGATATAGCGGCAAGCACGTCGGCCGACACGTTGATCGGCAGGCCTTGCTCGAGCCGCGTATACCAGGTGGCGCCGATATTGGCCAGCAGCGCGACCTCTTCGCGGCGCAGGCCCGGGGTGCGCCGCCTCGCGCCGTCGGCTAAGCCCACGTCGGAGGGCGCGATCTTAGCCCGGCGCGTTCTAAGGAAGTCGCTGAGCTCGGGGCGCCGCTGGTCGCTGCCGTTCATTTCTCGAATCACCTCAAGGTGCCCGTTCCAGTGATAGGATAAGCTAGGGTCTAGTAGTAGTATCCCATATCCGGTAACCTGGATGCAAGCGACGTTCTCGCCTTACCTCTAAGAACAACGGAGCATATCGTGTCGGTTGCCGCGCGGCCCGCCCGCGTTGTCGGCGTCATCCCCTCCGGTTCCAAATCTGCGGTCCCGCCGCGCCCGGTGCCCGCGCCGCCGCCTGCCCCAACGGCCTCTTCGCCGCTGGTCGAATATGGGGCGCGCCGCATTTTGGTCGTCGCCGGGGTCATGCTCGCCGCACTGCTGCAGACCGTCGATCTCACCATCGTTAACGTGGCGCTGCCGACGATTCAGGGTAATCTCGGTGCCACCGTCGACGAGGCGACGTGGGTGCTGACCGCTTACGTCGTCGCCAACGTTGTGGTCATCCCGCTGACGCCGTGGCTGCAGCTGCGCTTTGGACGCAAGAATTATTTTCTCGTGTCGATTGCCGGTTTTACCGTCGCATCGATGCTCTGCGGTATGGCGACTTCGCTCGGCGCCCTGATTCTCTTTCGCGTCGTGCAAGGTGCCTTCGGCGGCGGACTGCTCGCGATCGCACAAGTCATTCTGCGCGACACTTTCCCTAGCAAACAGATCGGACTGAGCCAGTCGATTTTTGCGCTCGGTACAATTTTAGGTCCGTCGGTCGGACCGACGATCGGCGGCGTTCTCGTCGACAATCTCTCTTGGCCGTGGATCTTCGACGTCAACCTCGTTCCCGGAATCATAGCTTTCTTGATTCTGCTGCGCTATCTACGCG
>CAZMPP010000178.1:0-6108 GCA_964568035.1 uncultured bacterium | reverse complement strand
CGCGCCGGGCGGAGTCTTCGCCGCCTTCGCCGGAGCGACGCTACCCAGCAGCGACCTCTATGCGACGGTCGCGCAAGATCTCGCCCTTGCGGCTCTGCTCGTGGCGCTCGTCGCCGGCGTTCTACCGCTGATCAAACGCCTTTCGTTCGCGTGACGTCGCCGTACCTCACGGTAGATTCCAGTCTGGAGATTCCGCCGTACCAGCAAGTTGCCGAGCAGATTCGCGCCGGAATCGAGCGCGGCGAGCTGCAGCCGGATTCGCCTCTGCCGACGGTCCGGCAACTGGCCGGCGACTTGGGGATCGCGCCCAACACCGTCGCGCGCGCCTACAGCGAGCTTCAATCCGACGGTTGGCTGGTCAGTGATGGCCGACGCGGAACGCGGGTCGCGGGGAACCTGCCGGTCAACGGTCGCACCCGGATGCAGGCCCTGCGCGAGGCGGCCGAACGCTTCATCGAGTCGCTGCGCCACCGTGGTTTTACGGCCGAGGAGATCGCGCTGGAGCTTGCCCGCTTTGGTGCCGCCGGCGCCGACAGCCGAAGCGGCGGCTAAAAAGCCATTTGACGACCCTCGGGGGCCTTGGTATAGTTGGAGTTCGGTCCCACCTGCGGGTGAGGCCGTTGTTTGTGTGTGAGAGGAGCACCCAACCATTCCGACGATCAACCAGCTTGTGCGCCGGGGGCGCGAAAAGACCGAGCAAAAGGTCAAGACTCGGGCATTCCGCGTGATTTTGACCGGCCCCAAGCCTGGACATCCCGACCTGCCGACCCGGACCTTCGAAGTCGCCGGGAACCCGCAGCGTCGTGGGGTGTGTACGCAAGTCAAGACCGTAACGCCGAAGAAGCCGAACTCGGCTCTGCGTAAGGTTGCGCGCGTGCGTTTGACCAACGGTGAAGAAGTGACGGCCTACATTCCGGGCATCGGACACAATCTGCAAGAGCACTCGGTCGTCCTAGTGCGCGGCGGACGCGTCAAGGATCTCCCGGGCGTGCGCTATCACATTATTCGCGGTACCCTCGACACGGCCGGAACGGCCAACCGCAAACAAGGTCGCTCTAAGTACGGCGCCAAGCGCGAGAAGAAGAAGTAATGCCACGTAAGGGACCCGCTCCGAAGCGGCAGATTCTTCCCGACGGGAAGTTCAACTCCAAAGTGCTGGCGCGTTTCATCAATAAGGTGATGCTGCGCGGCAAGAAGTCGACTGCCGAACTCATTACCTATGGCGCCCTGGAGATCGTTGCCGAGAAGACCGGCCGCGATCCGATGGAAGTCTTCTCGCAAGCACTCTCCAATGCGATGCCGCTGGTCGAGGTGCGGCCGCGCCGCGTCGGCGGTGCGACCTACCAGGTGCCGATGGAGGTCCGTCCGGACCGTCGTCAGGCGATGGGAATGCGCTGGCTGATTGGCTTTGCGCGCGCACGCAGCGGGCGCTCGATGGAAGAGAAGCTCGCCAACGAACTGCTCGATGCATCCAACAACACGGGTGCGACGATTAAGAAGCGTGAAGACACGCACAAAATGGCTGAGGCTAATAAGGCCTTTGCCCATTATCGCTGGTAACACGACGCTAAACTAAACACCATGGCTGTAAGGGAATATCCGCTCGAACGCACGAGGAATATCGGTATTGCCGCGCACATTGATGCCGGCAAGACAACGTGTACCGAACGCATCCTCTTTTTCACCGGACGCGTCCACAAGATGGGCGAGGTGCACGATGGCGCTGCTACGATGGACTGGATGGTCCAGGAGCAGGAGCGCGGCATCACGATCACCTCGGCGGCGACCGCCACGACGTGGCGCGACACCCGCATCAACATCATCGACACGCCCGGCCACGTCGATTTCACTGTCGAAGTCGAACGCTCGCTGCGCGTGCTCGACGGCCTCGTCGCGCTCTTCGACTCGGTTGCCGCCGTGCAGCCGCAGTCGGAGACCGTCTGGCGCCAGGCCAACAAATATAAAGTTCCGCGCATCATCTTCGTCAACAAGATGGATCGCATCGGCGCCGACTTCTTCAACGTCGTCGAAAAGATTCGCGAACGCCTGGGCGCACGCGCCGTTCCGGTCCAAGTGCCGATCGGCGCCGAAGATCAATTCAAAGGCATCGTGGATCTCTTCACCATGAAGAAGGTCGTCTACACCGACGACCTGGGCTCGACGATGGCCGAAGAAGAGGTCGAGGGCGAGCTGCGAGATCAGGCGATGCAGTGGCGGCAGAATCTCGTCGAGGCAATCGCCGAACAAGACGACGAGTTGCTCGAGATGTTCTTCGATGGCAAAGATCTTCCGATCGACCGCATGAAGACCGCGCTGCGCAAGGCGACGATCGAGGGCACGGTGCTCCCGATGCTCTGCGGCTCGGCCTTCAAGAACAAAGGCGTGCAGCCGCTGCTCGACGCCATCGTCGAATACATGCCGTCACCGCTGGAAGCGAAGACGATCGTAGGCCGCAATCCCAAGACCGGCGATGAGATCGTGCGCAAGCCCGAGGACAGCGAGCCGTTCTGCGCGCTGGCCTTCAAAATCGCCACCGATCCCTACGGCAACCTGACTTATTTCCGCGTCTACTCGGGCGTTCTCAACAAAGGCAGCTACGTGCTCAACTCGCGGACTGGGCGCAAAGAGCGCATCGGCCGCATCTTGCGCATGCACGCGAACCATCGCGAGGACATCGATTCGATCGGCGCGGGCGACATCGCCGCCGCCGTCGGTCTAACCGACACGCGCACCGGCGACACGCTCTGCGACGAGCGCTCGCCGATCGCGTTGGAATCAATAACCTTCCCCGAGCCGGTCATCCACCAGGCCATCGAGCCCAAGAGTAAGGCCGATCAGGACAAGCTCGGTCTTGCCTTAACGCGTTTGGCGCAAGAAGATCCGACCTTCCGCATGCGCACCGACGAGGAGACGCAGCAGACGATCATCGCCGGCATGGGCGAGCTGCATCTTGAGATCATTCTCGACCGTTTGCGCCGCGAGTTCAAAGTCGAAGCCAACGTGGGCAAGCCGCAAGTCGCTTATAAAGAAGCGATCACGAAGACCGTTGAAAAAGAAGGGCGCTTCATCCGCCAGACGGGCGGTAAGGGTCAGTTCGGCGACGTCTGGATTCGCGTTGAACCGCAGCCCCCGGGCACCGGCTTCGTCTTCGAGTGGAAGATCGTCGGCGGCGCCGTTCCCAAGGAATATCAGAAGGCGGTTCAAGAGGGCATCCGCGAGTCGGCGCAGAGCGGCGTGCTCGCCGGCTTCCCCGTTATGGACTTTAAGGCCGTGGCTTTCGACGGTTCGTACCATGAGGTCGACTCCTCGGAAATGGCCTTTAAGATTGCCGCGTCCATGGCATGGAAAGAGGCCAATCGAGCGGCCGGCCCAATTCTGCTCGAACCGATCATGAAAGTCGAAGTGACCACGCCCAAGGAGTACATGGGCGCGATCAATGGCGACCTCAGCCGGCGCCGCGGCGCAATCCACGCCACCGAAGAGGCTCCCGGCGGAGCGCAAGTGATCACCGCGCACGTGCCCCTTTCGGAGATGTTCGGCTACGCGACGGACATGCGCTCGGCCACGCAAGGCCGCGCCACCTACACGATGGAGTTCTCCCACTACGAGAAGGCGCCGCGCTCGGTCGAGGAAGAGATCGTCGCCAAAGCCGCCGGCAAAAAACTTGCCCCGGCCTAAATGCCGCGTTGACAGGCCCAAGTTAGGCCTGATAATATTCCGTGGTTATGCGCCCTCTCGCTGAGGGCGTTTACCGCGTAGTGATACGGAAGGCGCTAGATACGCCTGGATCCGTGGACTTAAAGGAGCCCAATGGCAAAGCAAAAGTTCGAGCGCAATAAGCCGCACGTTAATATCGGAACGACGGGACACGTCGATCACGGTAAGACTACGTTGACGGCTGCTATCATGCACTGCCTCTCAACCGAGGGGTTGGCGCAGAAAGTCGGCGTCGATCAGATTGATAACGCGCCCGAGGAAAAAGAGCGCGGCATCACGATCGCCATCTCGCACCAAGAGTACGAGACGCCCAAGCGCCACTATGCCCACGTCGATTGCCCGGGTCACGCCGACTACATCAAGAACATGATTACCGGCGCGGCCCAAATGGACGGTGCGATTCTCGTCGTGGCGGCGACCGACGGCCCAATGCCCCAGACGCGCGAGCACATTCTGCTCATGCGTCAGGTCGGCGTGCCCCGCATCATCGTCTTCCTTAATAAGGTCGACATGGTCGATGACGAGGAGCTGCTCGAGCTCGTCGAGATGGAGATCCGCGAACTGCTCAGCCAGTACGAGTTCCCCGGCGACGACACGCCGATCATTCGCGGTTCGGCGCTCAAGGCGCTCAACTCGAGCGGTAAGCGTGACGACGCCGATGCCGCGCCCATCTTTAAGCTGATGGATACGGTGGACGATTACATCCCCCAGCCGGAGCGTCAGGTCGACAAGCCTTTCCTGATGCCGGTCGAGGACGTCTTTACGATTACCGGCCGCGGCACGGTCGGAACGGGGCGCGTCGAGCGCGGTCAAGTCAAAGTCGGCGAGGAAGTTGAGATCGTCGGTCTCAAGGAAGAGACGAAGAAGACGGTCGTCACCGGCATCGAGATGTTCCGCAAGCTGCTCGACTCGGGCATCGCCGGCGACAACATCGGCGTACTGCTTCGTGGCGTAGATCGCAACGAGATCGAGCGCGGCCAGGTGCTGGCCAAACCCGGCTCGGTCAAGCCGCACAAAAAATTTAAAGCCGAAGTCTACGTCCTCTCGAAGGAAGAAGGCGGCCGTCACACGCCGTTCTTCGGTAACTACCGCCCGCAGTTTTACTTCCGCACGACCGACGTGACGGGAACCATTAAGCTGCCCGAAGGCGTCGAAATGGTCATGCCCGGCGACAACGTTCAGATGGATGTCGAGCTGATCACGCCGATCGCCTGTGAAGAGGGCCTGCGCTTCGCCATCCGCGAAGGCGGCCGCACCGTCGGTGCCGGCGTCGTCACCGCCGTCGCCGAGTAATATTTGTTATTGTCACCCTGAGCTCGTCGATGGGTGACGCGAAACCGAGCCCTAATGACCCGAACTCCACGTCGAACCTTGATAAACTGAAAGAAACGAAATAAATGGCGAAGCAGATGATTCGCATACGCCTCAAGGCGTATGACCACAAGGTGCTCGATCAGTCAGCCGAGCGCATCGTCGAAACGGCGAAGCGCACCGGTGCCTTCGTGAGCGGGCCGGTGCCTCTTCCGACCGAGATCAACCGGTTCTGCGTGCAGCGCTCGACCAATAACGATAAGAAGTCGCGCGAGCACTTTGAGATGCGCACGCACAAACGGCTCATCGATATTCTGCAGGCTTCGCCCAAGACGATGGATGCCTTAATGCATCTTGACCTGCCCGCCGGCGTGGATATCGAACTCAAGGCGTAAGCCGCGGCCGATAAACCAGTATGTAAAAAGGGCCCCGCTAAAAAAGCGGGGCCTTTTTGTTTTTTCTAAAGATTGCTACTTAAGTTGCAGGCCCTGGCAATGTTATCTCAAAGAACGTTATTGCTTGCTTGTCGAGCTGGGGAGAATAGGCAGCCGCGACGCCGTTCCTCAGTGCAACCACGCGATGGCTTTCGCCTCCGATCATAAGGCGCTAGAAACAGCGCCTCATTATGCTTTGGCTGTGAGCGCTCCATCGTTTCCCGGCAAAGTTGCTACAAAACAAATCTTCTCGGAAAGGACCTATAGTTAATGGAGCCAATCGCGTTTGCTGGAAGAGCAGTCCTAAAGGCTGCACTTCCCATAGCGTGTCTAAGTTTTTCGCTTGCGGGATGCAGCGCTAACTCTGCGCTTCCGAACAATCAAGCGGCCACGGGTGCGAGCCTGTCGCAACGCGGCTCAAAGACATTTGGGTCGGTCAAGCCGCTCTATCCCGTAACCGGGGCCAACCCGTGGGGTTCGCTCATTAAGATCGGCACGAAGTTCTACGGTCTCGCTCGCGAGGGGGGAGCCAATCAGTACGGCGCCATCTTTAAGGTAACGACCGGCGGAGCCGAGGCGGTAATTTACAGTTTCAACTCGAGCGACGGCACCTATCCCACCGGCGGTCTCGCCCATATCGGGTCGT
>CAZMPP010000177.1:0-6123 GCA_964568035.1 uncultured bacterium | reverse complement strand
GCTGGTCCGGACGACGCTGCCCGCGGTATCGAGATCGACGCGCACCAACGCCGTTCCGCTGGTACCGGCGGCACGCGCGTCGGGCGCAATGTCCGGCGGTGAGGGCGTCGTTACGACGGCGGCTTGGGCATTGGGCGACGGGCAGCCCGAAGCCGGCGTAGCACTCGGCGCGACGGTCGCCGCGACGACGGGAGCAGGCGTTGCCGGACCCGACCCGCCCGGGCCGGCCCCGGGGCCGGTGCTCACGGACGGCTTTGCCGAGTTTTGCGGCAGCGTCGATGGCGTGCGGCGCGGACGCGGCGGAGGCGGCGGTGTCGGTATCTTCGTCATCGCAATCGAGGCCGGCCGGTGCTCGATCGAAACGACCTCGGCCTGGCTTTGCGAAGTTGGGATCGGCGGATGCATGGCGATCGCGACGATCAGGTGCACCAGCAGCGAGAGCGCGAAGGCAACCAACAGCAGACGCGACATGCGCCGGCCGAAGATCACGCTGGGAGGTCCCGGGAAGCCCTAGTCGGGCTGGAAGTCGGCGCGGAAGAGGTAATCGCCGGTGGTCGGACTGCAGTCGACGAGCTTGGGCGAATAGGTCGATTCGCGCGCTGCACGGAGCGCCGCCTGGTCGATCGCCATGTTGCTCGAGCTTTTATAAACTTTTACCCCAATAAGATTTCCACTCGGCCCTACGGTCACTTCGACTTCAACCGTCACCGCACCCAAGCCAAGGTCCTTAGCGGATTCCGGATAGTCGGGCTGTACCGGGTTGGTCACCGTCGCCTCGACGTTGGGATTGGCGCACGCAGGTTTCGGCGTTCCGACCGGTCCGGCCGCCGGTTTGGCGGTACCCGAGCCTTGCGGCGCGCCGTTCTCGCTGCCGTTAGCCGGCGCCGAGTACGTATTTTCAGTCGAGCCGGTTGACTTGTTCGTGCTGGTTTGATGAACGACGTTGACCTTGAGCTTCGGCTGCGGCACCTGCTGCTTGGGCGGCTGCGTGGCGTGCGGCGCCGGCGTCGGCGTCGGCGGCGGTGTGGGCGTCGGCGGCGGCGGCGTGTGGACCACGACCTTATGGATCTTGGACATGGTCACTTGTTCGGTCTGTTGTTCTTCGGCGTGCTTGTTAATGTTCGGGAAGACCGATGCGACCGCAAGATGCGCGACGATCGCAATGATAAATCCCCAGCCGAGGAAGCTGCGAACCTGTTGACCGGAGGTGATGAAGCCGCCGCGTTTTGCCATGAGTTATTGGGTTACACCTTGGGGCGTGCCCTCGACGTGATTGGCCAGACCGAAGTCGGTAAGGTCGACCTGTTTCGCGGCGTCCATCACCTGCAGAATCACGCCATAGCTCGCTTTCGGATCGGCTTTGACGATCACACTCTTGAACTTGTGATCGGTGGCGTCCTGAAGCTGCGCGAAGGCGGCCTTTGCGTCGCGGATCTCGACCTGATTCGATCCGATCTGCACGTGATCGTGCTCGTCAACGATGACGACGATCTGCGACGGCTGAACCTTGTCTTTATTGTAGGCGTCGGGCAACTTCGGTTCTTTCGTGACCGATGCCAAAATGATGAAGATGATCAGCAGAACCAACAGCACGTCCGTAAACGGCGTGATGTTGATCGTGGACATTACCTCATCTTCGCCGCCACCAGTTGAAACGGCCACGTCTATCTATCCTCCACCCTACGACGTAACGAAGCCGACGTCTTCCAAACCGGCCTGTTTGGCTGCGTCGAGAATTCGGATGATAATACCGTACGGCGCCTTCGCGTCGGCGATGATGGCGACGTGATGGCGCGGCTTTTTCTTGGACGCGTCGTACATCACGCGATAGATGCCGACGTCGTCGGTCTTCGTGCCGTCGACGAAGATGACGCCCTTGTTGTTGACGTCGACTTCGATGTCGTTCTTGTTCTTGTTTTGCGTCGAGCTATTGGGGTTTTTATTGGGCAATTCTTTCTCGAAGCCCGGCGGGGCGACCAGCGCGGCGAGAATCATGAAGATGATGAGCAGTACCAGCAGCACGTCGGTGAACGGCGTGATATTGATTTCCGCCATCACCTCCTGGTCTTGCTGCGACGAAAGCAGTGACACGTTAGTGCCTCGCGCGCCTTACTTGGCGCCGGCCTTCGAGGGCTGATAAAGCTCGGTCGGAATCGGCGCGCCGGTGTTGTGAAAGTGCAGCATTTCGGCGAGCTGATTGGCGGCCACGATCATCTCTTGGTTATAGTTCTTTATCCGCGACTTGAAGAAGTTGAAGAACACGACCGCGATGACCGCGATGATCAGACCGGTAGCGGTAGTGATCAGCGCTTCGGAAACGCCCGCGGCAACGACGGCCGGCGTCGAGTTGCCCTTTAGCGCGATGTCTTGGAAGGCTCGGATGATGCCGAGAACCGTTCCGAAGAGACCGACGAAGGGCGCGATGACGGCGATCGTACCGATGATCGCGAGATTGCGCTCCAACGAGTTCAGATGCTCCATCAGCGCGATCGAAAGCGCGTCGGTGATGTCGGCGCGATTTTTCTCGCCGCTGCGAAGGCCGAATTCGAGAATGCGCGGCAGCATGCCGCGGTTCTTCCTACAGATCTCGATCGCTCCGTTGAGATCGTCGGCCGAGACCTTCGTACCGATCTGTCGCAGAAGCCCCTTCGTATCGGAGTGCTGCGTTTGGAAAAAGACTAGACGTTCGATGACGACCGCAAGGCCGACGATCGAGATAAGCAAGAGCAGCCACATGTCCCAGCCGCCCTGCTGCATGAGACTCATAAATCCGGAAAACACGGTGTACTACGACCCCTCCACTAGACGATGCTGCGGCGGTCCCCCGCCCCGTGAGGGCGAGCCATTGGCCTCCCCCGCCGAAAGTCCTACTAATATTATTAGCCGCCGCCGCCCGACCCAGAGGCAGGCGTGGCGTTGAGATACTTCTTGACGAACGTTTCGATCTGTAGCGAGAGCGCTTCGTTGCCCTCTGCCTTGGCCTGCTGGTCGGCCTTGTCGAGTGCGGCGGCAGCGCTTTTCTTCATATCGTCGTTGTGACTCGCCGTCCATTGTCCGGTTAGCGCTATCCCTTCGGCGAAATTCGCTTGCGCGTCGTTCGGCTTGATCGCGAGAGCCTTGTCGGCGTACGCTTGCATCTGCTTGTAGTCCGGCTTGGCACTTCTCGAGATTGCAAACGCGGCAAGCGTATTCGCTGTGACGGATAGCTGCGGGTCTCCCAGAGCAGCGGCTTTATCGAAGTCGCTCAGGGCAGTCGCGGTGTCCTTAGCCTCCACGGCCGCCTGGCCATTTTTGATTAGGGTTGCACCCATCGCCGCCGAACCGGCCGTGCTGCTGGGATCGAGCTGCTTGATCTCCGCGGCGGTGGTTTGGGCGCCCTGTTGGTCGTTATTGGCCACGTACGCCTGCAGCAGCTCGGAATCGATGTTTACCTTCGAAGCCTTGGGAATCTTCGGATCGTTCATGGCCGCGTCGTGCGCGGCTTTGAGCGTAGCCAGCGCCGCCGCGTTGTCGCCGCTGCTGAGCTGCGCGACGCCAAGCGAGAAGCGGGTGTTGGTCGTGGGATCGAGTGCCACGGCCTTCTGCGCGTATCCTAAAGCCTGGCTGGGGTTAGACTGCGCCACCTTCACTGCCGCGGCAGCGAGGCTCAACGCGGCAGCTTGTTTGAACTGCGATCCGACCGACGGGACCTTGTCGAACGCGGCCGCTGCCGCCGTGTAGTCGCCGGCGTTATAGGCGGCGACGCCGGTCATCTGCCGCAGCGACTGGTCGCCGGGTGAGTTGAGCAGTTCGGACTGCCCCTTCGACTGCGCCGCCGCATACTTATGTTGGTGTATCAGAAGGGCAACTTGCTGCGCGGCGGGGGTCAACGATCCCGCCGGCACCGACGGTCCGCTTGAGGTCTCGTCGGAGTTGTTGACGACCGCCTTGCCGTTAAACTTCAGGGTGAAGTCGTAGAACGCCGTGATGGGAGACGAGCCACGGTGCGCCGGCCGGTAGGTCGAGGTTTGCGCGATGTCCATAGCTGCTGAGTTGTCGCCCGAGTTGCTCGATTTGATGACGCGGATGGCCTTGTGCGTCCCGTCGGCATTGACCTGAACCTGCACGACGACCGTCCCGCTGCCCGCGATCGAATGCGATGTCTGGCCTTGTTTGAGAAGCTTGGCCGGCACGTACTCGTTGGAATACTGTGCGCGCACCGCCAGGGGCGAGAGCGCGAGAGCAACCAGCACGGCGCAGGCAATTCTGACGAAGACGTTCATGCGATACCTCTGAGTTCGGTAGGTCTTCTATACTTCGGTGTCCCGCTTGCTACGAGGCGGTTCGTCCCTCGGCCTGCGATGATGCTCGAGCGCCGAGCGCTCTTTCGCAGTGAGCGGGCGAACCTTCCCTGGAGCCAGCCTACCCAAAGTTAACGGACCGAATCGCGTTCGCGTGAGAGCCAGCACGCGATAGCCCAAGGTTTCGAACATCCGGCGGACTTGCCGGTTCCGTCCCTCGTGGATGGTCAGCTCGACGATCGACCGGTCCCCGTCGAACGCGACCGTGCGCACCTCGGCCGTCGAGGTCCGCCGCCGGTCGATGACAATGCCCTCGCGCAGCCGGCGCAGATCCTGGCCTCGGACCTCTCCGGCGATGGTCGCCCGGTAGGTCTTCTCGACGCCAAAGCGCGGGTGAAGCAACGAGTGCGCCAGCTCACCGTCGTTGGTTAACAATAAAACTCCGTCGGTGGCATAATCGAGACGCCCGACCGGCACCACCCGCGGCCCATTCGGAAGCAGATCGGCTACGGTGCGCCGTCCGGCGGGATCGCGCATCGTGGTGACGACGCCGGCCGGCTTATGCAGCACGAGATAGGTGAAGGTCTCCGGCGGCTGGACCGCCACGCCGTCAACGCAAACCGCATCGCCGCCGGCAACGATGGTTCCCAGTTCGCGGACGATTCGTCCGTTCAAACTGACGCGGCCGGCGGTAATCAGTTCGTCGGCACCGCGCCGCGACGCCGCGCCCGCCTGCGCCAAAAATTTATTGAGACGCATCCTGCGCTAAGCAGAAGGAGCCCGGCCGCAAAGGCCAAGCTCCAAGTGTTTCCGAGGTATCACGTCGCCTAGAAAGAGCGGCTAGTATTTACCGTTGCCGCCGTCCTCATATCCGCGTGACATCGAGAGTGCCTCTTTGGTGACGGTCTGCAAAAACTCTTCGTTCGTGCGCGTCTGTGCCATTTTGTCGAGGATGATCTCGGTAATGTCGCCGGTGTTGAGCACGGCCGTGGCGCGCCGCAGCATCCAGATCTTCCGCATCTCGTCGGGCGAGAGCAGCAGCTCTTCGTGACGCGTGCCGGAACGCTTGATGTCGATTGCCGGAAAGACGCGGGATTCGGCGAGCTTGCGGGTGAGGTCGATCTCCATGTTGCCGGTGCCTTTGAACTCTTCGAAGATCACGTCGTCCATTTTGGACCCCGTCTCGATCAGCGCCGTAGCGATGATCGTGAGCGAACCGCCCTCTTCGATCTTACGCGCCGCGCCAAAGAAGCGCTTAGGCTTGTGCAGCGAGGCGGTATCGAGACCGCCGGAGAGCGTGCGTCCGGAGCTGGCCACTACTTGGTTGTAGGCGCGAGCGAGCCGCGTGATGGAGTCGAGCAAAATCACGACGTCTTTGCCGAGCTCGACGAGACGCTTGGCGCGCTCCATCGCCAGCTCTGCAACGGCGGTGTGATTCTCGGGATGTTCGTCAAAGGTCGAAGCAACAACCTCGCCGTCGATCGTCCGTTGCATGTCGGTGACCTCTTCGGGCCGCTCGTCGACGAGCAGGGCGATGATGTGAGCGTCGGGGTGATTGATCGATATCGAGTTGGCGATGTTCTTGAGCAGCGTCGTCTTGCCGGCCTTGGGCGGCGAAACGATGAGTGCGCGCTGGCCCATGCCGATCGGGCAGAAGAGGTCGATGACGCGCGTCGAGAGCTGCGTCGAGCGGACTTCCAGTCGGAAGCGCTCTTGAGGGTAGATCGGCGTGCCTTTTTCGAACGCACGGCGTCCTTTGATCGCTTCGGGATCGAGGTCGTTGACTTTATCGACGCGGATAAGTCCGTAGTATTTTTCGCTCTCTTTTGGCCGTCGGGCTTGG
>CAZMPP010000176.1:0-6135 GCA_964568035.1 uncultured bacterium | reverse complement strand
AACGGGGTAAAGGCAGTCGCACAAGGAGGATACCATGTCATCACCGGTTCCAGAGCCCGACGACCCGACGCCAATCGACCCGGTTACAGACCCGCCCATAGACCCGGTGCAAAAGCCCGGAATAGATCATCCGACGACGGACGGCAGTCCTGATGACGGCGAGTACTCCGACGACGGAGACGCTGCTACAGCGTAGTCTCGAGTGCCGCGAGCGCAAGAGGGGTGGTGGTCCCGTTCCAACGCCCCTTTTTGCCGAACCAACATGGCTTAGCCGTATTTCTTGGGCGATTGCGTGGGTTGCGCGACACTCATGCGAGCTTACTAGCGACGGCGGGCGTACCGTTGGAAGTCGTCAGCAAGCGCCTCGGTCACTCGAATATCGCCATCACCGCCGAGCGGTATCTCGACGTTTACAGCGACCGAGACGTAGCCGCAGCGACCGCTTTCGAGCGGCTCGTAGATAAGAGGAGCGCGGACCTGTGTGACACGATTGTGACATTTGTGGCCTAAGCGCCCAAAACAACACGAAAAACCCTTTTGCCATAAGGAGTTTTTAAATAGCCCCAGCGGGATTCGAACCCGCGTTACCGCCGTGAGAGGGCGGCGTCCTAGGCCTCTAGACGATAGGGCCGCGCTCCCGGGGATGGACTCGAACCACCGACATGCGACTTCAGAGGCCGCCGTTCTTCCAGCTGAACTACCCGGGACCAGGCTAGCCAGCGATTATACCACGCTGGAGCCTCCCGTCCTTGCTTGGGCCACCCGCTTCAGGTTCCGGCCGCTAAAGGTCTCCGTCTGGCTGTGGCAGTTCGGACACAGCATGCGCAGGTTCTCCATCCTCCAGTCATCCTTTACTCCGTTGACATGGTCTATCTGAATCACGAGGCGCTCGCCGCGCCACTCGCATATTCCGCACTGCTCACAGCGATCGCGAAGATAGCGTTCCTGAAGCAGCTTAGCCTTTTTCAACCAGCGGGAAGATCGCGAGCTCAGCACCTCGAGGAGAGTCTTGGCTGAGTTGCGGGGCTTGATATCTCCTCGTCGTACTGCCTTCGACCAAGCTGCGGCGTGGAAACCAAACTTAGCCTTGCATTGACGGTAGCTAGCGCCGCCGTTGTAAGGGCTTTGAATTTCCACCCAATCGTATCGACGGCGACGGTCGTCAAATGGAGAAGGCGCTAAGCGTAGCGAGCCTCTCCTAACCGCTTTGGCCCAAGCTGCGTAACTAAAACCAAATCGGCGAGAGCAGTCGGCGAAGCCATGACTGTCGTCATGGTACGCTTGTATGGCATCCCAATCATGTAGTTTTCTCGGCATGCGCGAACCCTATGTAAAGTGTGTGCCAACAGGGTGGCATTCGAGAAAACGCAACGCTGCGATCTTGCGTTCGCCTAACGCAAAGCGAAACAAAAAAGACAATTCCACAAACAATCGCGGCCGGCGAAATGATTCCGCAACAATCCCACCCACATTCCGCCAACGCCACCCCCAAAGCCAAAACAATCGCGCCGGGCAGGCCAAAACCAACCGATAAGGCGAAAGGGCGAAGCAATGCAAGCAATCGTATTGGTTGGAGGTGAAGGCACGCGCCTGCGCCCACTGACCTACGGCACGCCCAAGCCGATGGTGCCGATAATGAACGTGCCGTTTCTCGCACGCACGTTAGAGCGGCTTTACGAGGCCGAGATTCGCGACGTCGTGTTGGCGGCCGGTTACATGCCGCAAGCAATCGTGGATTATTTTGGCGACGGATCGAAGCTCGGGATGAACGTGATTTACGCGATCGAAGAGACGCCGCTCGGAACGGCCGGCGCGCTCAAGAACGTCGAGCCACATATAACAGGTCCGTTCTTCGTGCTCAACGGCGACATCTTCACCAGCCTCGATCTCCGCGCGATGCAAAAGTACCACCAAGAAAAAGGCGGCGTTGCGACGCTGCACTGCATCGGCGTCGAAGATCCCTCGCCCTTCGGTTGCGTCGTGCACGACCAGACCGGACGCGTCAGCGCCTTCATCGAGAAGCCGCCCAAAGAGACCGCGCCGACCAACGACATCAATGCCGGGACCTATCTGCTTGAACGCGAGATTCTCGATTTTATTCCGGCTGGGCGCCCCGTCTCGATCGAACGTGAAACCTTCCCCGCCATAATCGCAGCCCATAAACCGATCTACGCCTACGCGACCGCCGATTATTGGATCGACCTCGGCCGTCCCGATCAATATCTCGCCGCGCACCGCGACGTCTTAAGCGGCGCGATGCCGCTCAACATCGAGCCGGGAATCAGCGGCGAAGGCGCCGAGGCGCTGCGTAAAGTGCCGGGTGTGATCGCGCCGGTGCATGTCGCCGGCGACGTTGTTGTTGATGCCGCAGCGAGGATCGGCCCCAACGTCGTGCTCGGTCGCGGCTGCAGCGTCGGTGCCGAGGCGGTGATCCGCGACTCCGTCCTCTGGGACCGAGTCAGCGTTGGCGCGGGCGCGCTCGTGGAAGAAGCCATCGTTGCTAGCGGCGCTATTATCGGCCCCAAAGCGCACGTTGCCGCGGGCAGCGTCATCGGCCACGGCGTCACGATCGAACCCGGAGCGCAGCTGCAACCAGGCGCTCGCCTAGGCGAACCGGCCGAGGGAAAGGCGGGCTAGCAAGGGAACGTCCGGTTTATCCCGCCTCTAACGCCGGGTAATAAGTGTTAGAGTGGAGGGGAATTTTACACACATGCTGCCGCCGCGCGCTTTATTCTTAGGTTCTTATCCTCCGCGGGAGTGCGGCATCGCGACGTTTACTAAGGATGTCGTCGATGCGTACGACCGCGCTTTTGGATATTCCAGTCCGGTCATCGCCGTCGACGAGCCGGGCGCGGAAGTGCGTCACTATTCACCCGAAGTAATCGCCCGCATCGCCGAACAGGAACGCGACAGCTACGCCGCGGCGGCCGACTTCGTTAATCGCTCGCCCGTCGAGCTGGTAAACATCCAGCACGAATACGGACTCTTCGGCGGCGAAAAGGGTGAGTGGCTCGTGGACTTTATCGCCCGCGTGGATAAGCCCGTCGTCTTGACGCTGCACACGGTTTTGCCCGAGCCGGAAGAAGCGTACATGCGCGTTACACGCGCGCTCTGCGAACAGGCATCAAAGGTCGTCGTTCTTTCAGAGACGGGGCGCCGGCTGCTGGAGACGGTCTACGGCATCGATCCGCAAACGCTGCAAGTTATCCATCACGGCGTGCCCGACGTTCCGTTCCAAGACACGTCGGCCGCGAAGGCGTCGTTCGGAATCGGACAGCGCACCGTCATCTCGACGTTCGGACTCATCAGTCGCGGCAAGGGTCTTGAATATGCGATCGAAGCGATGCGCTCGGTCGTCCGGCGTCACCCCGAGACGCTCTATCTGATCCTCGGCGAAACCCATCCGGTGGTGCGTCGCCAGGAGGGCGAGTCGTATCGCGAATCGCTCCAAGCGATGGTTCGCGAGTTCGGCCTCAACTATAACGTCCAGCTCATCGACAAATACCTCGATTTCGACGAGGTGGTGAGCTACCTCGCCGCGACCGATATTTATCTCACGCCCTACCTCAATCCGGCGCAGATCGTCAGCGGCACGCTGGCCTACGCTGTCGGATGCGGCAAGGCGATCGTCTCGACGCCTTACCTTTACGCGCAGGAGCTCTTAGCGTTCCATCGCGGCTTTCTCTGTGAGTTCCGCGACGCAAACTCTATCGCGACCAGATTAAACCTCCTCCTGGACGATCCGTCGCTGCGCCGCGCGATCGAACGGCGTGCCTATCGTTTTGGCCGGCAGATGACGTGGCCGCACGTGTCGTCCGAGTACGGAGCGCTCTTCAGCGAGCTCTGTCCGCGGGGACCGCTCGAACTGGTGTCTTCTGCCTAAGTCGCGCACCGTACCGGCACCGCCGCCGCTCGATTATTTGCTCGCGCTCTCCGACGACGTCGGCGTAATCCAGCACGCCGAGAAAAACGTGCCGAATCGCGAGACCGGATACTGTACCGACGATATTTCGCGCGCCTTCATGGTCGCGCTGGCGCATGCCCGCCTCGCGCCCTCGGATCGCGCGAACCAACGTATCGCCTCCAACTCTCTCGCCTTCCTTCACCACGCGCAGTTGGAAGACGGTCGTTTTCACAACTTCATGTCGTACGACCGCCGCTGGCTCGATGAGATCGGAACGCACGACAGTTGCGGGCGAGCCGTTTGGGCGCTCGGGTACGGCGTCGCCAACGCGCCGAACGAAACGTGGCGCAGCGTCTGCGGCCGCATGCTCGATCGCGCGCTCCTTTCGCTCGACAAACTGGAGTATATTCGTTCGCGCGCGTATGCCGCGCTCGGGCTCGCTCACGCGCTGTCGGCCAAGCAAGACGACCGCTACGCGCAGGCACTGCGCTATCTCGTCGCCGAGATCGCCAGCGCGTACGAAACGACCGCGACCGACGATTGGCGCTGGTTCGAAAACGCGATGACGTACGATAACGCCCGGCTTCCCGAGGCGTTGCTGCGCGCGGGGCAAGTGCTTTCCGAGGCGCGCTACGTCGCCACGGGGCTCGCGGCTCTGGCCTTCTACGAGAGCGTAACGGTTGAGAACGGCATTCACGTACCCATTGGCAACGACGGATGGTATGTTCGTGGCGGGCGCCGCGCTCGCTACGCTCAGCAACCGCTCGAGGCGAACGCGATGGTCGACGCGCAGCTTGCGGCCTTCGACAGCACCGGTGATGCGACGCACGTTGCGTCCGCCGAAGTCGCGCTTGCGTGGTATTATGGAAAGAACTCGCGCGGCGTGACCATGGCCAATGGCGGCGGTTGCTACGACGGGTTAGATGAAGAAGCGGTAAACTATAATATGGGCGCCGAGTCGACGCTCGCGCTGCTCGCCGCAGCCTACGCGATGGCGCAGCGCCGGGCTCGGGTACTCCGCGCCGTGCGCTAGTCAACTACGGCAAACGTCGCAACGCGCGTATCATTAACAGGCGTTGCGGGGCTCTACGCCGAACCGCCATAAATGCTCCTGGAAACCGAAATTCTCAACGACGTGCAGTCTGCCGCCGTTAAGCATACCGATGGCCCCGTTTTGATCTTTGCCGGGGCCGGCAGCGGTAAGACGCGGGTCCTGACGCATCGCATCGCCTACCTGCTCCAGGAACTGCGAGTAGCCCCGGATCGCATTCTCGCCGTTACTTTTACGAATAAGGCTGCCGGCGAGATGAAGTCGCGAACTCAAGCGATGGTCGGCGCGCCGGCGCGCGACGTTTGGGTTGGAACGTTTCACTCCATGTGCGTGAGGATTCTGCGCCGCGACGGCGGCCACATCGGAATCGGCTCGAGTTTTGCCGTCATTGACGACGCCGACCAGCGCCAGTTGGTCCGCGAGATTCTCGACGACCTCGATTACGACGAACGTCAGCTTTCGGTTTCGGTGGTGCTCGCGGAAATTGATAAAGCAAAGAACGCGCTGATTTGGCCCGACCAATACGTGCAGAGCCAGACCTCGTTCGTCGGCGAACGCATCGCAAACGTCTACGTCGAGTACCAGCGGCGTTTGGGCGAGTCGAACTCGCTCGACTTCGACGACCTGATCGCGCGCACCATCGACCTGCTCGAACGCGACCGCACGACTCGCGAAAAATATCAGAACAAGTTTCAGTACGTGCTCGTCGACGAGTATCAGGACGTCAACGCCGCGCAGTACCGGCTCATCGCGCTGTTGGCCGGCCGCCATGGTAACGTCACCGTCGTCGGCGATGACGATCAGTCGATCTACTCGTGGCGCGGCAGCGACTACCGCATGATCCTGCGCTTCGAAGAAGATTTTCCCGGCGCCAAGACTTTCACGCTGGAAGAGAATTATCGCAGCACGTCGACCATCCTCGACGCTGCCAACACCCTGGTCGCGAACAATCGCTCGCGCGCGCCTAAGAAGCTCTTCACCACGCGCGCGCAGGGCGAGCCGATCACCCTCTATCCGGCGGCGACCGAGCGCGACGAAGCGCGTTATGTCGTCGAGAAGATCAAGAGCTCGGTGCGCGACGGCTCCGCCTATCGCGATTTCGTCGTCCTGTACCGCACCAACGCTCAGTCGCGCGTCTTCGAAGAAGCGCTGCTGACCGAGGGGATTCCCTACCGGATCG
>CAZMPP010000175.1:0-6171 GCA_964568035.1 uncultured bacterium | reverse complement strand
GGTCACGGGAACGTCACAGGCTCCTTATGGCGGCAAAGGCCGCAAACGGTTGCGTTCTTTGGTCGGGTCGATCGCCGAAGCCGGAATCGTTGGTCTCTGCATCAGCCAGCTGCTGCTCGCGGGATCGCACAACACTCCCCGTACGGCATGAGACTTTATCCAAGCGCGTACATCTTCGCGCTTGCGACGGTCATCCTGCACCTCGCCTTGGCCCATCGTTTCGGTTACTACCGCGACGAACTGTATTTTATCGACTGCGCCAAGCATTTAGCATGGGGCTACGTCGATCAGCCGCCGCTGGTGGCGCTGCTAACGTGGCTCACGGCTCCGCTAGGTTACCCGGTTTGGGGCCTTCGCTTCTTCCCGGGTCTGCTCAGCGGCGTAACGCTGTTAGCCGGCTGCGCTATCGCCAAAGAACTGCGCGGTGGCGCGTTCGCGCAAACGCTGACCGCGCTGACGATCTTCTTCGCTCCGGGGCTGATCGGCATCGCCTACGGACTCTCGACCGAGTTTCTTTCACCGGCCTCCTGGACGGTGCTGCTTTATCTCACCATCCGCCTCGTTAAGACGCATGATCGGCGCTACTACGTTCCGATCGCTCTCGTCGTTACGCTCGCACTTTACGCGAAGTACTCAATTGCGGCGTGCGCCTTTGCGCTGGCCGTAGGACTGCTCGTTACCGGACAGGGACGGTTGCTGCGCTCGTGGTGGCTGCTCTTGGGCGTCTCGCTGACGGTCGCCCTCGTGCTGCCCAACGCGCTATGGCAGATCAATCACGGATTCCCGATGCTCGACGTGCTGCACAACGATCAGCTCAACCGGCACGCGCTGCGCAACGGCATGGCCGACGAATCCCCCAATCGCTGGATCAATGCGCTCTATATGTTCGGCTTGCAGTTCGCTTACCAAAACCCGCTTTACGCTCTGTTTTGGGTTTGGGGACTGATCTGGCTCTGGCGCGAGCGCGCCTACCGCTTCTTGGCGGTCGCGTACCTAATACTCTTAGGAATGCTGATCCTGACCATCGGGCGCGGCTACTACATTCAAGGCTTCTATCCGGCGTTGTTCGCCGCCGGCGCCGTCGCGGTCGAACGCGCGCTGAGTGGGCGGCCGCGCTGGCTAAGTCGGGCGATTCTTACGGTCATCGTCGTCGCCGGACTGCCGATGTTTCCGCTCTCGATTCCGCTGCTGCCGCTACCCGCGTATATGGCCTACGAGCGTGCCATCGGGCTGAGCCGTCCCGCACCTCCGGACGGTAAGAGCCACCTCATCAATCCGATGTTCGCCGATCAGCTTGGCTGGAAGACCATGACGCAAATGGTCGCCGGCGCCTACTGGTCGCTGCCCCCACGGCAGCGCGCGATTACGGCCGTCTTCGCCGATCGCTACGCGTACGCCGGTGCCCTTAACTATTACGGGCCGCGCTATGGCCTGCCGACGGTCATCAGCCCAAATAACTCTTACTATCTCTGGGGGACCCGCGGCTACAGCGGAAAGTCGATGTTGGCCGTCGGGGCGACGGACTACTATCTGCTCCTCCACTGGTTCGGGAGCGTCCAGCAGATTGCGGTCTACCGTAATGACTATCGTTGGATGCTCGAGGGCCCGCTGCCGATATATCTCTGCACGCAACCCCGCGTGCCGCTGGCAGCGATGTGGCCGGCGTTCAAATACTACGGCCTTTAACGCCCTCCCAAGCGCTTTTGGAAGGAATCGCTTTCGAGCGCGTGTGAGGTAGAGAGCACTTATGGAAAACGTGCACGCGGAACGCTCGGCGGGCTGGTCGGTCCTTTGCTACGTCGGCGTCCTGATTCTGGCAACTCTTCTCAACAGCGGCATGCCCTCGACGCACATCAAAGCGTCGGACGTCGCCCTCGTGCTCGATGCGCACCGTTTCTCGCTGCTCTTCGGCGCGTGGCTGACCTTCCCGGCCATGGCGTTTTTTCTGTGGTTTTTGGTCGGCCTTCGCAGCTATCTGAGCCACGCGCGGGAGGGACGCCAAGAAGGGCTTCCGACGTTCGCTTTGATCGCGGGAGTCGTGATGGCGGCCTGCGGAATTTTTGCCGCCGCGCTCTCGACGGCCGCAATTTACGCCTCGCCGGACACCTTTAAAGACAACGCCCTGGCCGGCATTTACGATACCTTCGTCTTCATGCAAGGTGGTCTGGGATACGCGCCGGTTTCCGTCTTTCTGTTCGCTGCCGCGCACAGTATGCGCCGTCACGAATCGGCGCCGTCGTGGCTATCGAGCTTTGGTTATCTCGCAGCGGCGGGAGCGGCCATTGCAACGCTCTCGATCTTCTTCCAAGACGGATTCATGGCGCCGGGTCAGACGGGGCCGGGATTCTTCGGCGCGTTGCCGGCGGCGATTTGGCTGGTGGCGACCGGGATCATCCTCATCCGTCACAACAGCCTCAGCTCCGCATCGGCGAGGACGTCGGCGTAGTCGTAGTTCGCATTATTGACGCGCGCGGAGACTTCGCGCACGGCCATTTTCTCAGCGTCGAACGGATACAAGATCGAGCCGGCGACGTCCGGCGGCAACGGTTCGGGAGCGAGCCATAAATCGACGTTCTCAGGTTCGAGAATGACCGGCATACGATCGTGGACGGGAGCGACCAGCGCGTTGGGCCGGCACGTCACGATGTCGCAGCAGGCCTCCCCGTCGAGCGGATCCCAAAGACCGGCGAAAGCAAACGGCTCGCCCGAACGCAGCGTGTAGTAATAGGGCCGCCGGTCGCGCCACTCGTAAAAGCCGTCGGCGAACTCGATGCATCGCCGGCGAATCGGGCGCCGCCACGACGCCAGCGACTCGGCCCGCACGTTGATGCGTCCGCGGATCCCCCAGACCATTGGTTCCACCATATCGCGGCCGTCGTTTCGCACGCCCAAAACGGTCTGTGCCGGCGCAACGTTATAGCGCGGCAGTTTGGTTTCGCTAAACTCCGGCCAGCGAAAACGCGGAAACGCACTGCGAAGAGCCTCGGGCTTGGTCATCGTGAATCGTCCGCACATGCCAGGCGCGATAGTTCGGCGTCCGGCCCGCGGCGCTCTGCACGAGCACAGCCTACCCCCTGCCCGCTCCTTGTGGCATAATGGGACGGTCCGTTTCTCTTCAAAACCGGAGGAAATCTCGTGTTCTATCGCTCGCTTATAGCCTGTCTCGCTTTCGCGCTCGCCACGCTCCCGTCGCCGGCGCCGGCCCAAAGCGGCGCGCGCCCGACGCTCGCCGTGTTGGATTTTTCCACGCAGGGGCTGACCTCGGATTGGTACGGCTCGTTTCAACCCGGCGTGGCGCTCAGCGATCTGTTGACCGACCGGCTCGTCAACGCCGGCCAGTTCAACGTGGTGGATCGCAGCCGGCTCAACGCGGTGACCGGCGAGCATCAACTGAGCGCAAGCGGCGAGGTTGACCCGCAAACGGCGATCAAAGCGGGGCATATGATCGGCGCGCGCTATTTGATATCCGGCAACATCTTGCAGTTCGAGCAAACCGGTGCCAGCGGAGCGAACGCGGGCAGCCTCCTGCCGGGCTATGTCGGCGCTGCTGCCGGAGGCGTGTCGACACATCGCGTGACGATTAAGGTTGCCGTTCGCGTCATCGACTCGCGAACCGGACAGATCGTCCAGAGCTTCTCCGACGAAAAGTCGCGCTCGGGCACGTCCTGGAGCGCGGGCGGATTCAGCGGCTACGCCGCCGGTTCATACAACAACCAGCAGTTCGTCAGCAGCGATATGGGGCATCTCATCGACGACGAAGCCAACGCAATCGCCGCAAGCCTCGACCCCAACAAGTTCAACTCGGGTCCGGCCGCACCGTCACTCACGGGTCACATCGCCGGCATCGATGGCGCCAACATCATCGTCGACATCGGAGCCAATCGCGGCGTGCAGGCCGGTCAGATCTTCGACATCGTCAAAGTGAAGTCGCTGGTCGATCCGACCACGCACCAGATTCTCAAGGTAAACGAAAACGTGGGCAAGCTGCAGATCGACACGGTGAGCCAGAATGCGTCGGTCGGCCACGTCATCTCCGGCCATGCCGCCGTACGCCTGACGATAACCTCGGAGCCGTAAGCGGTTACGCCGTACCGGTAATGCGGGCGACGACGCGCTCGACCATCACGACGCGCGTCTTCGTCCACCGGTCGTGCAAAAGTTCGCGACGCCAAACCAAGCTCAACGGCATGATCACCCACCATAGCGCGAAAACGATGAAGTAGCGCGCGATGGTACGCAGGATGCTGGGTTTGCCGTAGTCGATCGTCACCACGCGCAGGCCGGCGATCATCATGCCGAAGGTCTGTCCGGCGACGATCACCAGCACCGCCAGGTAAATCGGTAACCAGAAAAAGACGCCCAGATGCGCGATGGCGTTGCCGGTGTAGCTGACCAGAGCATCGATGTTGAGCGGAACGTTCTGTCCGGCAACCCTCACGGCCGCACCGTGGGTCGACGAGCTGACCACACTTCCGCCAAACGACGTGATGATTGCCGTGACGATGACGCCGTCGATGCCGAAGGCGGCGAAGCGCCGCCACCAGCCCGCGCAGTCGTTGCGCGTAACGCGGAAGGCGCCCGGCGCGGCCAAGGCCGGCGGTTCCTCGCTGCGTTCGCGCAAGAACCATTCCTCGGCGTTGGCGTAGTTGTCGGTCGCAATAAAGCGGCGCAGCGAGCTGATGCGTTGCGTCGCGTAAGGCTCGCTGCCGAGCCACGATCCCCAGCGCAGCACCGAATCGGCCTGAATCTCCGCGTCCTGCTCGGCAAAGGCTTCGTAGTCAACCTTCCGCCCGAATTCGTGAAATGCCGCGATGCCCATCGCGCGAATGGCCGCGTCGAGGGAGCCGCAACAGAGTAAACCCACTTTGTCGCAAGTCAAGGCGCAGCGCCGCAACCACGCTCCGAAGATCAGCGCGATGATCGGGTTCTCATTTCCGTTAACGCTTAAAAGAGAATGATAGCGCGTATGACCCGCAGCAATATGCCCGAGCTCGCGGCCGATCATGAACGACAGCTCGTCGTCGGCAAAGAGTTCGATCCAGTGACTCGAGAGCACCAGTGCGTAGGGCTCGCCGAAGCCCAGAGCGACCACCGGCACGTAGTTGTCCTCGCGTACGAAGATCAGCGGCATCGGGATTTCGAGCGCCGCGCAGGCGCCTTTAACAATGGTAAAGACTCGCGGGTACTGACGCTCGTGAACTCGCACGCTGGAGCCGAGCAAGCGCCCCCGCGCGAGCGTTACGTATACCATTGCGAGCACGATAAAAAGGGCCACCTGCGAGGCGCCGATCGACTCGTGCAGTACGTAACCGATAAGCAGCGCGGCCGGAAGCGACAAGAGCGCCGTCATCCAGAAAGCGATTCGTTCGGAAGGCTCGCGCAGCGAGCCAGACCCAGCGAAGAGGTGCTGCACGTTTGCTGACTCTGACGATGCAGGCAATGGTTCCTCTCCAGCTAAAGACCAGACCCCTTCGGAGGTATCACAAATTGCGTTCGCTTCTCTATGCGGCCGCCGCATCGGCGGCCCTCGTCACGCTCGCAGCCTGCGGCGGCAATACCGCCTCGACGGCTCTGCCGCAGGGGCTCGCGGCCGGCGCCAAGCACGTCCCCGTAAGCGTCGTAAGCGCTTGTCCCGACACTCGTAATCCCGACACCGCGCACTGTCTGGCGTTGATCCGGACCGACAACATGGGGAGCCCTCTCGTTTCCGGCTACGGACCGAGCGACTTGCAGAGCGCGTATTCGCTGCCCTCGTCGACCAAAGGCAAAGGCCAAACGATCGCCATCGTCGACGCGTTCGACGATCCTAATGCGGCCGACGATCTCAATGTGTATCGTGCCTTTTTCGGCCTTCCGGCCTGCAACAAATCGAACCCGTGCTTCACCAAAGTGAACCAGCGGGGAGAGCAAGGCAACTATCCGACGCCGGATTCGGGTTGGGCCGTCGAAGAGTCGCTCGACGTTGACATGGCATCGGCGATCTGCCCGAACTGCAACATCATTCTCGTCGAAGGCGACTCTGCCACGACGCAAGACCTCGGCAAATCGGTCAACGAGGCGGTGAAGCTCGGGGCCAACGTCGTCAGTAACAGCTACATCAACTATAACGGCCGTTCGCCGGCGGGATCACGTTACTACGATCACCCGGGCACGATCATTACGGCCGGCGGC
>CAZMPP010000174.1:0-6207 GCA_964568035.1 uncultured bacterium | reverse complement strand
CGACTAAGCGCGAGGACGGCTGTTGCAGGGTTTCGAGCGACAGGCGATCGAGCGCGGCCGCTGCGAAATCACCTTCGCCGGCGATGTTGTACAGCTCCGCGGCTCGCAGGAAGTCACCGAGGCGTTCGTTTCCGCGCGCCGCTCGCAACACATAATCGGCAAAGTCACTCTTGTGCCGGGCACGCAGCGCGGCAAGCAGCAGCGGATGTAACGTATACGTTCCGGACTCGTACGTAATGAAGCCGGGGAGGCGCAACAAGCCTTCGATAACCGGCGAGGCGTGTGCGATGCCGCTGGCAACGGAGATATCTTCGAGCGTCGCATGGGGGATAGCCGCGGCGGCCAGCATCGTCGAGGTCATCTCCGCGGTTAACGCCGAGAGCACCTCATTGACGAGATACTCGTGCAGATCGGTCGGTATCGTGCCCAGCCGGTCGAGCAGCCCGGCGAGGTCGGCTTCGTAATGCGCGATGCGCGCCAGTAACAGCAACGCGATCGGCCACCCCTCCGCCAAACGGACGATGCGATCGATCGTCGGTTCGGCGAGATCGGTGCCCTCGAAAATAGCCGCCGCTTCTGCGGGGTCGAGCTGAAGCGCGTCGTGCGAGAGCGTAAGCACTTGATGCGGCTCCAAGTAGCGCGCGACGTCGAGCGGCAGCGGCCGGCGCGAACTCAAGAGAAGCACGCGTTCGGCCGGGCGCGCGGCGAGAAGATCTCCGATGAGCGCGAGCACGCCGGGCTGCGTTGCGATGGCATCGGCGCTTTCAAGAATCAAAAGTGCGCGCTCTTGACGAAGCTTCCAGAACTCGAGCACCGCCCGGCTCCACGCCGCCTCACCGGCTTCGGTCGCGTGCAGTGCTAATCGGGTGCGCGCGATGGTCTCTCCGCCGGGCGATTCGCCGGCGAGCGCCGCCATTAGGCGTCCGGCGAAGTCGGTAGTCCCTGCGAGCTCGGTGCAGTTGCAGGTCGCGTGACGATCGAATCGCCGCGCGAAGAGCTCGGCGAAATCCGTTTTGCCGTAACCGGGTGGGGCGCAGAGAAGTACGAGGCGCGGTTCGGCGGCACCGAGGCGGGCCAGCAAGCGCCGGCGGGTGAGAATCATCCAGCCGGAGCGAGCGATTTCGTGCGGATCATCTCCTCGAGCAGCGAGAACCATTCGTCCATGCCCGCTCCGGTTCGCGCCGACAGCTCGAGAATCCGCGCCGCAGGGTTGACTTGGCGGATGCTCGCGGTGGCTGCTGCGCGATCGTAACCGACGGCTTCGGCGATATCGATCTTGGTTATCGTGGCGACGTGCGAAGTGTTGAATGCCAGTGGATATTTGAGCGGCTTATCCTCACCTTCGGTCACGGAAAAAAGGACGACGCGCAGGTCTTCACCCAGATCGTATTCGGCCGGACAGATCAGGTTGCCGACGTTTTCGATAAAGAGCAAGTCGAAACGGCGGGTCTCCCAGCCATCGAGTGCTCCGGCGATCATGTCGGCGTCAAGCCGGCACTCGGCGCCGGTGGTGATTTGACGAACGGCGACGCCATCGCGACTCAACCGTTTCGCGTCGTTCTCGGTGGCTTGATCGCCGACGAGCACTCCGATGTGATAGCGACGTCCAAGCCGCTCCAGCGTACGCTCGAGCAACGTCGTCTTACCGGAGCCCGGACTCGACAGCACGTTGACGACTAGCGTTCCGCTATGCGCGAACCGATCTCGAAGCTGGTTTGCGATCGCGTCGTTCTTTACCATAAGATTACGCGCGATAGCGATGACGCGCATCTTGCTCATGCCGGAACCTCCATTGCGACGAGCTCCATTTCGCGTCCCCGAACGACGCGCGGCGAGACGGTTTCACACTCGGGACAGAGCAATCCGGAACCGGGTCGCGGTGCGCGCTCGCCGAGACACCGCTCGCAGTAAACGACCAGCGGAATCTCTTCGAGGCGCAGTTGGCTGCCCTCGCAGATCGTCTCGGCCGTGACGGCATCCCAAGAGAAGAGCAAGGCGTCGCGCACGATGCCGCTGAGCGCTCCGATACGCACGTGGACCGCGCTCACGCGGTCGATCCCTTGCTCGCGGGCCGTCGTTTCGACGCCCTCTAAGAGACTGAGGGCTACCGTGATCTCGTGCAAACGTTCGCCTTCCTTGCGCCAGACGGTCGAGCATTAACCATAACCGCTGATGGGCGATTTGAAAAGCGCGCGGCCCCCGGTGACCCGGCTGGTGCTCGCTCACTCGTAACCGCCCGGTAACGCCTTTTTCCCCGGATAACGGCCATCAAAAATCGGGGGCGCGTTGGCGGACAAGGTCGCGCGCGTAAAGCGGAGGCGAATCTCAAAAGCCGCCGCGCAGAGTAACGATTCGGTAACTCTATCGCGGCGCATTTCTGAGACAAATCGGCGTTGGCGCGCCTTGTAATTCGCAATTTTTTTGACTAGCCTGATGAGTACGGTGTCCCGCGCGCCGCAGCGCGAGGTTCGGTCTGCGGCGCACTATGTGTGAGGATAATTGCATGGCGGAAACAGTCGTAAACGTCCTCTGGATCCCGGCCGGACTCAGCTGCGACGGTGACTCGGTCGCTCTGACGGGCGCGACGCAGCCCAGCATCGAGGAGATTGCCCTAGGGGCCCTTCCCGGACTCCCGCCGGTCAAGTTCCACTGGCCGCTGATCGAGTACAGCTTGGGCGGCTCTGAGTTTCTCGAGGCCTTTTTCAAGGCCGAACGCGGCGAGCTCGATCCGTTCGTTTTGGTAATCGAAGGCTCGATCGCCAACGAGGAGATCAAAAAGGAAGGCTACTTTACGGGTTTCGGCAACGCGCCGGGCACCGATCAGCCGATTACGTTTAGCGGCTGGATCGATCGGTTATCGCCCCGAGCCTGGGCTATCTTGGCGGTCGGAACCTGCGCGACGTACGGCGGCATTCATGCGATGGCCGGCAATCCGACGGGAGCCATGGGCATTCTCGATTATCTGGGCCAGAGCTGGAAGTCGAGTGCGGGGATTCCCATCGTCTGCGTACCCGGGTGCCCGATACAGCCGGACAATCTCTCGGAAACGATCCTTTATCTGCTTTGGCAGGCGGCGGGGCGCGCTCCGATGATTCCCATCGACGACCAAGGCCGGCCGACCTGGCTCTTCGGCAATACCGTGCACGAGGGTTGCGATCGCGCCGGTTATTACGAACAAGGCGAATTTGCAACGGAGTACGATTCACCCAAGTGCCTGGTCAAGCTCGGGTGCTGGGGACCGGTCGTTAAGTGCAACGTTCCCAAGCGCGGTTGGATGGGCGGCGTCGGAGGCTGCCCCAACGTCGGAGGAATTTGCATCGGCTGCACGATGCCGGGCTTCCCCGACAAGTTCATGCCGTTTATGGACGAGCCACCAGGCGGCAAGATTTCGTCAACGATCTCTATCGCAACTGGCACGGTGATCAAGGCATTGCGCAACTTCACCACGGCAACGCTCGACAAAGAGCCGAGTTGGCGCCGTAAGGGCAAACAGCTCACGACGGGCTACACGAAAGGCTGAGAGGAGCGTCGAAAAATGGCTATCAAAGATCTTCCCGGCACCGTCACCGGAACTCAGCCTTCGCGGCTGGTCGAGATGTCGTGGGATCCGATCACGCGGATCGTCGGAAGCCTCGGAATCTACACCAAGATCGACTTCCAAAAGAAGATCGTCGCCGAATGTCACGCGACCTCGTCGATCTTCCGCGGGTACAGTATCTTCATGCGCGGCAAAGATCCGCGCGATGCACACTTCATCACGTCGCGCATCTGCGGCATCTGCGGCGACAACCATTGCGTCTGCTCGGTCTACGCGCAGAACATGGCCTTCGGCGTACGGCCACCGGCGATGGGTGAATGGATCATGAATCTCGGCGAAGCGGCCGAGTACATGTTCGATCACAATATCTTTCAGGAGAATCTCGTCGGCGTCGACTACTGCGAGCGGATGGTTCGCGAAACCAACCCGAGCGTCTGGGAGAAAGCCAAGAAGACCGAGGCGCCTAACGCCGGGATTCACGGTTATAAGACGATTGCCGATATCATGAGCGCGCTCAATCCGTTTACCGGAGACTTCTACCGGCAAGCGCTGCAGATTAGCCGCTACACGCGCGAGATGTTCTGCCTGATGGAAGGCCGCCACGTGCACCCGTCGACCCTCTACGCCGGTGGAACGGGAACGGTCGCCACGCAGCAGCTCTTTACCGACTACTATTCCCGCCTGATGCGCTACATCGAATACATGAAGGTCTGCGTGCCGCTGCACGACGATCTCTTCGACTTTTGGTATCAGGCTTTGCCGGGATACGAGCATAATGGCGAGCGGCGCACCTTGCTAGGCTGTTGGGGCGCCTACCAAGATCCCGACCACTGCGACTTCCAGTATAAGAACATGACCAACTGGGGACGCCACATGTTCGTGACGCCCGGAGTCGTCGTCGACGGCAAGCTGGTCACCAACGATCTGGTGCAGATTAATCTGGCGATTCGGATCCTGCTGGGCCATTCGTATTACGACGACTGGGAGAACGAAGAGATCTTCGTTCCTCAAGATCCGCTCGGCAATCCGGTCGACCGGCGTCATCCCTGGAACATGCACACGCTGCCGACGCCTAAGAAACGCGACTTTGCTAATAAGTACAGCTGGGTGATGTCGCCGCGCTGGTTCGACGGCAAGGATTATCTCGCGCTCGATACCGGCGGAGGGCCGATAGCGCGCCTTTGGTCGACCGCGCTCTCCGGTCTGGTCGATATGGGCGGTTACATTAAAGCTACCGGCAACAGCGTGCAGATCAATCTGCCCAAGAGCGCCCTCAGCGGGCCGGTTTCCTTTGAGTGGAAGATCCCGAAGTGGTCGAACACGCTGGAGCGCAACCGCGCGCGCACGTATTTCCAAGCTTACAGTGCCGCCGCCGCGCTCTTCTTCCTAGATAAAGCCTTCGAGGAGCTCAACGCCGGCAGAACGCGTTCTTGGGAGCCGTTCACGGTGCCGAAAGAGGCGATCGGCTGCGGTTTCACCGAGGCGGTGCGCGGCGTGCTCTCCCACCACATGGTCATCCGAGACGGCAAGATCGCCAACTATCATCCGTGGCCGCCGACGCCATGGAACGGCAATCCGCGCGACATCTACGGGACTCCGGGACCGTACGAAGACGCGGTGCAGAACACGCCGATTCACGAGGAGAACGGGCCGGACTCTTTCAAGGGCATCGACATCATGCGGGCAGTCCGAAGCTTCGATCCCTGTCTGCCGTGCGGCGTACACATGTATCTGGGCGAAGGGAAGAGCATCGAGACGGTACATTCACCCCTCGCGCCGTTCGGATAAAGGAAAAACATGAGCTCCGACGTCGCTGCCGTTGGACGGCGGATCGAAGAGCTGCTCGCCGGTTTCGCCAGGCCTGGGGAGTGCGACGAAGGCCGCGAGCGGGCCGAGGAGCTCGTTCGGACGATCGTTACGCTGTACGGCGAGGGACTCGAACGTCTGCTCACCACCGTGCACGCCGAGCTTGGCGACCGTTCCGGCGAGCTCTTCGGACGAATCTGTGAAGACAGACTCGTCGAAGGGCTTCTCTGCCTGCATGGATTGCATCCCGTCCCGCTCGAGGAGCGCATCGAAGAAGCGATGCAATCGGTGCTGCCCTACATTCGGTCACACCATGGAAACATGGAGCTCTCGCGGATCGAAGACGACGTCGTCTACTTGCGCCTCGAGGGCAGCTGCGACGGCTGCGCCGCCTCGGCCGCAACGCTCAAGCAAGCCGTCGAGCGCGCAATCCTGGAACGCGCCCCGGAGATTCGGGAGGTGCGCGCTGAAGAAAGCTTGCTTGCGCAAAATGGCTTGCCGGAAACCTCGTTGCGGGTCGTCGCACGGGTGTGAGTGATGTGAATAACGGTGAGGATCATCAGGCTTTGCTACAGCGCATGCTGCGCAGACGCCCACCGCCCGGCGAGCACTGTGACTTTTGCTCGTCCCCGCTTGCCCTCGAACACAGCCATCTCATCGAGCTTGCCGCGCGGCGGATTCTCTGCTGCTGCCGGCCCTGCTACATCGTCTTCGAACCGGACGGCGCCGCTGCCGGGCGCTACCGTCCGATTCCCGAGCGCTATTTCGAGTTAACGGATTTCGCGCTCGAAGACGCGACCTGGGACGCGCTTGCGATTCCCATCGGTCTTGCCTTTCTCTTTTACAACTCGCTGGAAGAGAAG
>CAZMPP010000173.1:0-6261 GCA_964568035.1 uncultured bacterium | reverse complement strand
AGGACCTACGCTTAGCCCGAGGTGTGCTCGCGCCGGCGCGGCTGCATCTGCAGGAGCTCGGGGATGGTAACGAAGCGATAGCCCTGCTTCTTAAGCGCTTCGACGATTAGACGCGTTGCTTCGACGTCGGAGCTGCGATCGCAGAGCCGCCCCGATGCAAGTTGCTGCGCGCAAACGATGCCGCGATTGCCGTCATGCAGGTCAATGATGGCACCGTCGGAGGCGTAGCGCAGAACGCGGTCGGCGATGACCTTGGCCGGCGGATATTCCCAGTCGTTGGCTAGCGGCACCGACCACATCACCGGGGTGTAGCCGAGCCGCCGCACTTCATCGAGCACGAGCCAATCCCGCCCGCCGAAGGGCGGACGCATGATCTTGCTGTGAACGCCGGCCGCCGCGTAAATGGCCCGATCGGTACGCTCGAGCGTGCGGCGCAATCCGTCGGTACCGTAGAGCACCAGGTGGCCGTGGCTCCAGGTGTGATTGCCGACGGCGTTACCACCATCGACTTCACGGCGAACTACCGCCGGATAGGCTTGTACCGCGCGGCCGACCACGAAGAACGTCGCGTGCACGTTTTCCTCACGCAGTACTTCCAGAATTTGGTCGGTGTACGGCGGATTGGGGCCGTCGTCGTAGGTGAGTGCGACGACGCGCTCGCCTTTGGGGCCGCTGACCAGCGTCTTGCCGAAGAGCTGATTGCCCGGGCTTTCCGCCACCTCGTAAAATTCGAAGACGGCGATGACGAGGATCGCGAGCAGCAAAGCAACGCGCACGACCAGGCGGCGCCGCGCGGCGATCAACCGCGCTTACCGCGAATCTTCGCCTGTGCGGCGGAGACGTTGCGACGGAACTCTTCGGGGCCAAAGTTGCGAAAATCGTCGACGATCTGCTGGTAGTGACCGCCGGCGGCTTGCTGCGCCTGCAGGGCCACAAAATCTTTGGGAACGCCTTTGGAGAGATTGATCTCGAACTCTTGTCCCGATTTAGCGGCCCAATATTTTGGGTTGGTGAACGTGACGGTGCGTTGTCCCTGCTTGTAGTCCGCGAGCTGTTTGACGTAGACGGTGTAAAACGCGTCGGCGTCGGGACGCGGCGACTTATCTACCAGATCCCAAATGCCGTCTTGATCGAGTCTGCCGACAAAAAAGCTCACGTCGTAAACGCGCGCCGCCGGCGCCTTGACGGAGATCTGCCGTCCGTTGTAGCCGCGAATGCGATAGTCGAACTTCGAAACGCCCTCGATATCCGACATGCGATACTCTTCCTCAAAGACCGGCGGCTTTGGGTAGCGGATCAACAGCCGAGCGTAGAGCTCGCTGGGCGCCTTTTGCGCGTGGACGGCGGGACCGAAGCGGCCCATTTCGCCTGCTCCGTAAATACGCCAACCCAAGATAAGCATGACGACGGCGACCGCGACAATGAAGAGTTCGATCGGAAAGCGGCGCACGGCAAGTCCTACTTTGCCGGCGGCGGCGCTTCCTGGTCGAGGACGTCATTGACCAATCGATCGGCCAGCTTGTTCAGTGCGCGGCGGACGTGGCGTACGTCGACTTCATCGAAGTGGCGCAGCAGTTTTACCGCTTTTTGATAGAGCGGCACCAGCCCGGCATTTTTGACGCGGTACTCGCCGCGAAGCTGTTTGACAACCAGCTCCGAATCGAGACGCACCGCCAAGCGGCGGATGCCGCGGCGTTCTGCGGCCTCTAGCCCAAGCAAGAGCGCGGTCCATTCGGCGACGTTATTGGTCGCCTCACCGAGATAGGCGCCTATTTCTTCGATCGGCTCGCCCTCGCTGTCGAGAAGAATTGCCGCGCTGGCCGCCGGTCCGGGATTGCCGCGCGAGCCACCGTCGGCAAAGAGGGTCGCTTGCATGCAACGCCCTTCGGCGCTTGCGAGGCATAGACCGCCAGCTTCGGGGTATACTCACGGCATGATAAAGACCATGCTTCGAGCCACCGCGTTCGCGGGTGCGACCGCCCTGGTTTGGGCGCTCCCGCAAACCGCTCTGCCGATGACCAACTCGACGTTCTACGGCATAACGGTTCACGTATCGTCCAACAACATCAAGGTAGAGAATCCGAAGACGAAGGAAACGTTGAGCTTCCTCATCGTTCCCAAGTTCGATCAGGTCTTCTCCGCCGACGGCAAGACCACGTATCAGATGGGCAAGATCAAGGCCGGTCAGTATGTGGCGATCATCTACGATCAAAAGGCGCTAGGCGCGCGCCACGCGGACAAGATCTATCTGATGAACAACGCCGAACAGCGCATCGGCGCGCAGTAGCCTAATTCGGAAGACGAAGGCCGAGCTCGTGCAAATTGGCGGCGAGATCGGCCGGGTCTTCATACACGCGATAGGCGCCGGCATCGACGAGCTCGCTGAGGCCGTAACCGCCGCTAAGCAGCCCGATGCCGAGCGCCCTTGCGCGCCGCGCGGCCAGCATATCCCAGATCGAATCCCCGACGACGAACGTGTTCTCAAGTGCGACGTCGAGGGCACGCGCCGCGGTCAGGAAGAGATCGGGGTTGGGTTTGGCGCGCGCCACCTCGTCATGGGTGATGACGACGGTGTCTCTCGGCAGGTCGAGCGCGCGCAACGCGGCCTCGGCCGTTTCGCGGTGCGAGCTGGTGGCGATGGCCCACGCGACACCTTCGCGCGTCAGCATCTGCAATAAATCCCGCGCGCCCGGCAGCGGCGCGATCTCCTTGTTCTGCTCGCGATAGATGCGGCCGTGCTCCCGCTGCAGCCGGTCGATGGTTTCCTGCTCGAGTTCGTAGCCCAGTTCGCGTGCCAGCGCACGAACCAGCAATCCGCCGCTCATTCCGATGCGCCGGTGGATGCGCCAGATCGAAAGGTCAATATCGCACTCGCGTAAGGCTTGATGCCAGGCCATGACGTGCTCGTAGACCGTGTCGACCAGCGTTCCGTCGAGATCGAAGACCAAGGCCGCGTCATGCATCTCTCGCGCCTTCCCGCAGACTCGCAAGAGGCCTTCTGTTCGAACGCGAAGGGGCGCCGGTCATGAAAAACGCAATCATCGCTCTTTTCTTTGCCGGCGCGACCACGATTGCGCCGCTCGTTGCCGGAGGCGCGCCGGTGAAGGCGCCGCAGATCAACGACCCGGCCGTACGCGCAGCGATCGTTGCCGCAGTGGAAAAAGATCGCAAGGCGTATGGCGGCCTTACGCCGGTGCCCGGCGTGCTGGTAGGCGTCTTTGACGACGCCGGCAACAGTTACGTGCACGGCTTCGGGTATGCCGACGTGGCCAAGCGCCGCGGAATGTCGGCGGCGGACCATTTCCGCATGGGCAGCAACACCAAAACGTTTGTCGTCGGCGTGATCCTGCAGCTGGTGGACGAGAAAAAACTCAGCTTAGACGATCCGCTGAGCAAGTTCTCGCTGGGCGTGACCGTTCCCAATGCCAAGAACGTCACGATCCGCGAGATGTGCAACATGCGCAGCGGTTTGTTCGAAGCCTACGACACGCCGCAGATGAACGAGCTCAACGTCAAGCCGAATATGACGTTCGACCCGCGCACGATCGTCGCATGGGCGGTCCAACAAAAACCCTATTTTGCGCCGAACAAAGGCTACCATTACAGCAATACCAACTATTTGCTACTCGGCTTAATCGTCGAGAACGTTACGCACGACAGCGTCGGGAACGAGATCCAGAGACGACTGATCGGGCCGTTCGGATTGAAGCAGACGTCGTATCCGGCAACGATCGCGATGCCCAATCCGTGGGCGCGCGGCTACGGCCTGGACAAAAAGCGCAACTGGGAAGACGTCAGCAACACCATTCCGGTGTCGCTGATGGGTTCGGCCGGCGAGATGGTCTCCGATATGGACGACATGAAGCGCTGGATCAAGCTCTACACGACTGGAAAGGTCAGCGGTCCGGCAACCTATCGCGCGCTAGTGCGGTGCGTACCGACCGGCCACGGCGATCTGGCCTTCGGCTTGGGCGTGGGCTGCAGCGCCGGCTGGTTCGGCTACACCGGTGGCCTGCCCGGTTACAACACCGCTAACTATTATTTCCCGAAGAGCGGGCTCACGGTCGTTGCGTGGGTAGACGCGCAACGGAACGACCCCAACCCGGGAGTCGCCAACGCGATGTTCCGCGATATCGCTGCGATCCTTACGCCCAATAGCCGACCTTTTGCAAAGGTCGGCAAAGGGCTGTAGTTAGCTTAGAACGGCTTGCTGCTTGGGCTCGGCTCGGGGCTGGGCGACATTGACGGAGCCGGCTGCATTTGAGAGACGGTGTTCGGACCGACGGGAGCGGCCTGTGCGGCAACGACGCCCATCAGCATGGTGGCTGCAAGTAGGGTAGTGTAAATTAACGGCTTATTCATGCCAGTCGTTTACCCGCAACCGACGCTTGCAAACACAATTCTTAAAAGGGGTCGCTTGGTTAAAAATGCAGGAAGCAAGAGTGCGTCGCATGGCATCCGGCGATATTGAGGGAGCCTTGCAGCTCACCGAATCCGTCGCCGCCGAGCGAATCTGGATCGGCACCGAACCGGGATTCGACCGCGAACGCTATGCATCGCGATGGCGGATACGGATAAACGAATCGTCCAGCGCCGTGCTGGTTGCAACCGTAGGCGATCGCGTCGTGGGGTTTCGCGACGTGTATCCCAATGCCGAGCACGGCCAGCTCTTGGGGATGTTTGTCGATAAAGATTTCAGAGGCCGCGGCATTGGAACGCAGTTACTCAATGGCCTCGTTGACTGGGCGCGCGAGCGGGGATTGCCGAGCATTAGCCTGCACGTCTTTACGCACAACGACCGGGCGATCGCGCTGTATAAGAGCGCCGGCTTTACGGAAATAGCGCGGGTGCCGGATCACTCGATGCGCCGGAACGGCGAAGTTTGGGAAGCGATTTTAATGACGAAGGATCTCAGCCGGCAATAAGGCGCTACTGAGTGTCGACGGGCAGTTCGGAGGGCTTTTGGTGCGTGAAATAGGCACGCGAGTACTTTGCCTTGATGAGTTTAAAGGCGCGCGCCTTCTGCTTGAAGTTGAACATGTCGGCGATGCTGGTCGACGAACAATCGGTCGTGCCCAGGCACTTCAGTTTGAACGTGTCCTCGACGAACTTGATGATGCTGCCAAAACCATAGACCGTCTGTGAGATCTCCCCGGCGGGTACATAGGGTGAAATAACGAGCATCGGCACGCGGAAGCCGGGACCGCCTTGATTGTCTTGGGTCGGCGGCGCTACGGGATCGTAAAAGCCTCCCCAATCGTCCCAAACGACGATGACCGCCGTCGAGTTCCAGTACGAACTTGCACCTATGGCGTCGACGACGCTGCTGACCCACGAAGGTCCTGTATCCGACGTATAGCCGGGGTGGTCGGAGTTGAATGCGTCGGGAATAACCCACGACATCTGCGGAAGCGTACCGCTGGTGAGGTCGTCGTAGATGCTGGTCTCGGGTGAGGCGATGTGTCCGTCGGTCCATTCCGGGCCGTTGCGGACGGGAGCGATGACGTCGAACGCACTCCAGAGAGCGCTGGGCGTACTCTGCTTCCACTTAGGAATGTAATACTTCCAGGTGATGCCCGCCAAGTCGAGTGGATCTCGCAACGTCGTATAGTTGTAGGAGCTGTAAGGGAACTTGTTCGTGCAAGGAAACGGTCCCCGATCCGGTTCGACCACGAGGCTCGTGGTGATGAGGTTGGTCTCGGTACCTTTGGGTGAATCGCAACCCCACGCCTTACCGGCGGTTGGGTCGTCGACGAGGCTCACGTTGCCGCCGATCTCGGTGCCACCGCGGATCAGATCCTGATGCGCGGTGAAGCTGCCGCTGCCTTGAGTCGAGAACATCGCATTGGCAATCCCGTATTCCGTTGCGATATCCCAATAGGGTTGAACGTCGCTTTGATTCACGTATTGATAGGGCTGTTTCTTTTCTAATCCTTGGCGGCCCGGAATCTTGTTGAACGCGTCCATCTTCCCGTGGTCATAGGCAATAATATAGGACCGGTACAGATGGTTGAGACCGTTCTTACTTTCGAGCGGGACTTGTTTCAGTGAGATCTTCTTGGACTTATTGCCAATTTTTTCGTAGCCGGTCGTCGAACCCGTAACGCCGGGGAAGGTGGCAAAAAGATTGTTAAAAGTGCGATTTTCTTGAATCAGTATAACGATGTGTTGGATCGGCGTGTTCGACGGACGCCGCCACCGCCCCATCGGGCCGTTGCCGGCCGGGAGCGGCCCGGTACTGCCCCCGCAAGCAGTTAGCGC
>CAZMPP010000172.1:0-6307 GCA_964568035.1 uncultured bacterium | reverse complement strand
CTTCCTTCTTACGTTCTACCCGCGCCAAATTTGGGGAATTCTTCGGGTTCCGCTCGGCCTGCTGCAGGTAGTCCTAACAGTTCTTCAGTTGGCAGTGAGCATACAGTTCTTACTCTTCGGGATCCGAATGGCTCTGCTACGTGGCGCATGACCCAAGGAAAGCACACGCAGCAGGGCCCTTGGCGGCGATCTTTGCCGGAACGTCTCTCTTAGTGATAGTCGGCTGGGCGCCTCACGCACGGGCAGCGAAATGCGGAACAGGCGTGGCACCCGCTCCGTCGCCATCGAGCCATTCGGAGGTTGGGTATCGATCGAACCCGATCTCGGAGGATGGTGATCGGCCGCTTTATCAGATGGCTGACCAAATCTTCACTGTGGATCGAGATGGCACGCTCTATTACTATTTTCAGCAAAACCGCAGCGGAACTGCTAAGGCGAAGCGTGAGATTAGATATGGTCGAAACCTATGGAACGATTGCGCGCAGCTTCGCATTCGCATTCCGCTAATGACGCGATATCCGCTGGCGGGTGATCCATACGCCGGGCTGGGAAATATCGAGTTAGGCTACTCCTACAACGTAAAAGGTGTGGCCTTTGACCATTCGATCGAGCTTCGAATTGCGGTTCCGACGGCGACCAACGGAGTGCAGAGCCCCGACACTCGGCTGAAGGCCTTTTATATCGCTAAGTGGCGATGGGTCGGAGGCGGGATAAGCTACGCAAACGAGTACGACCAAACGATTGTTAGACCCCCTGGCTCTACGCGAGTGAGTTACTACGAGGGCAAACTCCAATTCCCCGAGTACGCTCTTGTGGCGGAGGCCGCAGGTCTAAGAATTTCAGCGTTGTACGACTATCGCGTTTTCGTCGACCGCGGGGGCCTGGTCAAGGACGCAGTCGGGGGCACGCTTTTTGGAAACATCAACGGCGTCGCACTTTCCGCCACCGACACGTGGGGAATTGGCTTGAACGGTCTTTGGAAGTACAAGTTCGAAGCTAACGCCACGGCACGATTTTAAGCCTTTACATTGGTGTAAGGGACAACGTTTCGGTATTGAGCTGATACTCGCCGGCTGCGACGAGGTTGTTCGGGTTGGCACAGATGACGCTATCCTGAGGGCCGTAGACGACAACGAGCCCCGATGGTCCGCACTGTACCTGCGTGAGCTGATAGTTCGAGAGGAACGTCGCGCCTGGCGTGTTCGCCTGAACCTCGTATGAGTTGTACGTCACGTTGTCGGACGTGTCCACGAAGCTGCCGTACACGGCCGCGGACGTTACACCGATCGCCATTGCTCCCCAGAATCCGCCGCCCCAGTAACCGGCTGCCGGATACCAAGCTGCGCCGCCGTTCCAACCGTAATATCCGCCACCGCCGTAGACGGGATTGTTGACGACCGTATTTCCGCTGTTGATAATCGTGTTGCGGTTACTGTTGCTGTTGTTGTTGCGATTGCCGTTGTTATTGCGGTTGCCGTTATTACCGTTTCCACGGTTTCCGCCGGCGCCTCCCGGGCCGCCCGGCTTTCCAGCTCCGCCGACGCCGCCAACGCCACCGACGCCCCCGGCTCCGCCAACGCCGCCGGGCCGGCCCGCGCCGCCAACGCCACCGACGCCGCCAACGCCGCCAACGCCACCAACGCCCCCGGCTCCGCCAACGCCGCCGGGCCGGCCCGCGCCGCCAACTCCACCGATGCCGCCGACACCGCCGACGCTGCCGGCTCCCCCGGGACGTCCCGGGCCGCCGGATCCGCCGTATCCGCCTAGGCCCCCCCGGCCGCCGACCGAGTCGCCACCGAGGCCGCCAAAACCGCCGCGGCTCCCACCGCCCCCGCGATTCATGCTACCACCGCCGCGGCTCATGCCGCCGCCACCGCCGCGGCTCATGCCGCCGCCACCGCGACCGCCGCCACCACCGCGACCGCCGCCGCCTCCGCGCCCACCGCCACCGCGCTCAAACGACATTACAGGTGCGAGCGCGACGATGACCGCCATAACCACTGCAAGATATCTCATGATTTCACCACCTGATCCATCCGGCCGGTCAAGCCAATGTACGTTCCTCGGCCGGTTGTGAGCGACAGCAAGATGCTGTGCGGCGCTATTTTTGTTGTCGACGCCGAGAGCTGCTGCGGCACGTCGGTCGAATTGAAGTAGATCGTCCCGCTCTTGATATCGAGCGCCGTAGCTTCACCTTGTTGGACCAGCGTCGCGCCGGTCGCATAGCATACAAATACCTGTCCTTGAAACGAGCACGCCGCTTTCGGAATGACCAGCGTTCCTTTACCATCTTGGGAAGTCACAAACAGGCCGCCATAGAGCACCTTGATCTCGACTTCTTTGTACGTTGTGGCCGTGCTGTTATGGTGTTGGATCGTCAACGTGCCGGTCGCCGCAGCGGGAGGCGCAGTCAAGGCAAAGCACGCTGCGATGCCGAGGGCGCCAGCCGCTCTCTTGAGCGCACTTCGGAAAAGTTGCATGAGGCGATTCCCCCCTTTTGTGGGGCCGGCCGTTCAGAGACCAGCCTCCATGCAATTTATCGGCAGGTTGCTGGAAATCCTCATGAGAGGGCGCCCTGGCGGGGTTATTTTAGGATATTAATCGTTCGAGCTGCCACAATGGCAATCGTTATGAGCGAGATGCTGCTCTGGAGCATGACCAGGACCTTGGCGCGGGACGTCATCGGCATTGCTTCGGTCGGGCTGAACGCGGTATTGGTGGTAAATGCGAGGAAGAGGTAGTCGATAATGCCCGGCTGCCAGCCGGACGCGACCTGCGCGTTTTCGCCCATAGCAGGGAACTCAAAGTCGGGGTACCGAGCGCCGCCGTTGAGCCTGGCGTCGGGGCCGCCGTCGTCGATCAGCCAGTAAATCAGGGTGAATACCAGCACGTTGCCCGCCCAAATTCCGACCGATGTGTAAAACATCGCGACCGGCTCCAAGGAGCCCGAGTTCTCAACGAGCTTGTAGGCAACAATCAGCAGATTGGTTGAGTTGAACGCGAAGGCGGTGCCGGCAGCGATGAGCTCGACGATACGTTCGGCGCGACGCAGTACCGCACGGCCGCGCGTTATCGAAACGGCGATCATTGGGACGATCATGATCGCCATTTGTACGTATGCCAGCCATCTAGGGATGAGATGATAACGTTGGGGGAGGACCTCGATCAGCGCCGCAATGCAAATCACGATGAGGACGGCGCCCCATCGGGACGCTATGCGTTCGGTTTGCTGGTCGCTCACGTCAGTACAAGCGCAAGTATTGCTCGCGCTCCCACGGATGTACGGCGCGCCGGTAGCGTTCGTACTCTTCGAGTTTCGCGTCGCGGAAGGCGTGGTAGAGATGATCGCCGAGCGAGGCGCGAACGACGGCATCGCCGTCGAGCTCGGTGATTGCCTGTCGCAGCGATTTTGGCAGCGTTCCGATGCCGCGCTCCCGTCGTTCGTGGCCGGTCAACTCGTAGGTCGATCCCACCAGCGGCGGCCCGGGAAGCGTCGCTCGCGTAACGCCGTCGGCCGCGGCGCCGATCAGCACGGCGAGCGCGAGATAAGGGTTGCACGCCGGATCGGGGCTGCGCATCTCGATGCGTGCCGGCTTTTGTCCGGGCGGTACGCGCACTAACGCGTTCGCGCTGCGTTCGGACCACACCGTATAGATCGGCGCGTCCCACGCCGCGACCAGACGCTTGTACGAGTTCACCGTTGGATTGCAGATGGCAGTCGTGGCCGGGGCGTGCGCCAACAGTCCTCCGGCGACGTAGAGTGCCGTCTCTTCCTCGCTCGAATCGCTCAAGCGGAAGTCGACGTGCAGCCCGCTGCCGGCGCCCGACTCGAGCGGCTTGGGCATGAACGTCGCTTCCAAACCGAAATCGGCAGCGACGTGTTTGGCGATCGTCCGCAGCGTCAACGCATGGTCGGCGGCGGAGAGCGGATCGTCGTGCGCGACGTCGATTTCGTGTTGACCGGCGCCGTGTTCGTGGTGCGCCGAGGTAACCGGCACGCCCATTGCGCGCAGTGCTGCGACGATGGCGTTACGTGCCTCTTCGCCGCGGTCGTTCGCCGAAAAATCGAAATAGGATCCGACGTCCGACGTTGACGTCGACGGCGTTTCGTCGTCGCGTCCTTCGAAGAGGTAGAACTCCACTTCGAGCCCGATGCTGTGACCGCTCAACTTCGTTGCGCTCTCTATCGCGCGCCGCAGCGTGGTTCGCGGACAGCCTTCGAAGGGGGCGCCGTCGGGCATGGCAATGTCGCAAATCAATCGAGCCTCGCAGCCGTCGGGCGCGGCACGCCACGGATAGATCGCGAACGTCGAGAGATCCGGGTGCAGCAGCATATCCAGCTCTTCGCCACGAACGAAACCGTCGATCGATCCGCCGTCGAATGTGACGCGCCCGTCGAGCGCCGCCTCGACCTCATCGACCGGAATCGAGACGTTCTTGCTAACCCCGAAAATGTCGGCAAAGACGAGGCGCACGAAGCGAACGCCGCTTTCGCGCGCCAGTTTGACGACGTCGCGCTTGCCGTGCGGACGGCGTCCCTCAGATCGTGTCGTGAAGTTCATCGATTGCAACCGCCAAACGTAAGGTGAGCTGGTCGTGCGGACTTTCGAGCGAACGCCCCGTGATCTCCGCTATCTGCCGCAAGCGGTAGAAGACGGTATGCCGGTGCACGTTGAGCCGTTCGGCTCCGGTCTTGATGTTCTGCCCGACTTTAAAGTAGAGCTTGAGCGTGCGCTCAAGCTCGGTTTGATGCTTTTCGTCATACGCTCGCAGCGGGGCGAGCGTTTGCGTCGCGAAGGCGCGAAGCCGCTCGACGTCGGCACCTTCGTAGAGGAAGCGATATGCGCCGAGCTCGTCGTACAGCGCGACGTGACCGGCGCCGAAGATCCGCCGCCCGATCGCTAAAGCCGTTTCCGCCGCCGCTGCGGCGCGCGGCAGTGCGGCCAACGCCTCGAGGCCGCTCGCTCCGCCCGAAACGCGCAACGGCGGTTTGCGCCGCGCGGCGTTGCGCGGAAGCAGCGTCGCCGCCGTTTTTGCGTTGCTCGCATCCACCGCTCGTATCGCCGGCACCAGAACGAAAAGCGTAGCGCCGCGCTCGACGAATCCCAACTCCGCGTCCGCGCCGCGAAAGCCATCCGTGGCAAGCGTTCGCAACGCATTGACGTCAGGTCGCGGCGCGTCGGCTTCCGCTTCGGCTTCCAAAGCGATCGTGACATAGTTCGGCGCGACGGCGATGCCGCGCGAGGCCGCTTCTTCGCGCGTGCCGGCGGCGTCGTGGAACTCGCCGGCGAGGGCCGATTCCCAGAAGCTCGCTTTACGCCCGCGGTAGGACGCTTCGCGCCCGAGCTCCGTGCCGAGCGCGGCTGCCGTTAATCGCAGGAGAAGTTCGGCGTCGGGGTCGGCGTCGGTACCGAAGAGCGTGAGCCAACCGACGTGATGGTTACCGCTGCTCACGCGGGCTGCGCGTCCCGGCGCTCCCGCTTCGACGACGTTGCGCGCCGTCGCCGGAAAGTTACCGCTGCCGGCCGCCGCGAGATGGCGCCAATCGACGTCTTCGAGAAGAACGCCGGTGCCGCAGGTTTGTGCGAGATGCGCCGAAAGCGCTTTAGCTCCGCCGCCGGAGGCGGCGATCTTGGCCAGCGCTTCGGCGAATTCGACGATCTCCTCCGGCTTCACGTCAGCGCGGGGCGCGTGCGATGACGAGGTCGAATGTGCGGGAGCTTTCGCGCGACTTCGTCGGGCATGATGGCGTCGATGGCGTCGTCGACCGTGACGATGCCGAGCATCTTGCCACCCTCGTCGAGCACCGGTACCGCGAGCAGATCGTACTTCGCAATCGTCGAGGCCACGTCGACCGCCGGAGTATCGGGAGCGACGGTCACTACGTCCGTTTCCATGATCCGTTCGATAAATGCCGTCGGCAACTCGAGCAGCAGCGTGCGCAGCGAGAGCGTTCCGAGCAGATGGTCGTCCTTGTCTAGTACATACAGGTAGTAAATAAACTCCGACGTGGGCGCGATCTCTCGGATCTTACGAATCGTCCCTTCGGTGGTACGGTGCGGATAGATCCAGACGTAATCGGTCGTCATCATGCCGCCGGCCGTGTCTTCGGGATACTTCACCAACTCGCGCAACTCGCCGGCGGTGTACGCGTTCATCTCGGCGAGCAGCTCGGACTGCTGCTCCTCGGGAAGTTCGGAGAGCAGATCCGCCGCGTCGTCGGAGTCCATCTCTTCAATGATGTCGGCAGCACGCTCGGTGCCAATGTCCTCGATAAGGTTCTTGCGCGTCTCGGTATCGAGATGTT
>CAZMPP010000171.1:0-6323 GCA_964568035.1 uncultured bacterium | reverse complement strand
CGTCGCCCACGCTCGAAGATCGACGAACTCGTGGCTGTTATGATCGAGAAGACGGAGAAACTCGATGAGCCGCTCGGCTTGCTCGACGACGCGTTCCTCGTAGGGCAGAATCAGGGTTTCGGCATAGGTCGCGTAGAGCTGGGATCGTCGCGACTGACCCTTTCGAGCTAGCTCAAGGGCGGCACGTGCCTGGACCGGATCTTCGTTGTGCAGATGGCGCCGCACGACGCGATAGCCGACGGCGGCGATCAGATCGCCGTCTTTAAGTTTGAGCGCTAAGTCGAGCGCCGCGTTGAGCCTAAGATCGGCCGATTCAAAGTCGCGCGTTCTCGCGTACGCTTCGGCCAACAACGCGTCGCGCTCCACTTGCTGATGTTGTTTGGCCTTCGGGAGCTTGAGCAGCAGTTGCAGCGCTCCTGCGGGGTCGCCGTGCAAGTACGCTTTCGCCGCGCGCAGCACAACGTCGATTTGCTCGTTGGCCCCGGCGAAATTCGCATATATTGCTGCAGCATCACGAAAGCGGCCTTCAATGAAGGCGCAATCGAAATCGGCGCGCCAGGCGCGCTCCCTTGATCTAACGGTGCCAGACGCCACTGGGGGCGACTTCGGGAAGGGCTAGCTAGCCCCTCCCGGCCGCAAAATCTCTATTTAGCCTCCGCTCATTCCTCCCGTGCTGTCAAGCGGCATGACGATACCGGCCGCGGGCGAGATCGCCGACAAACCGCCTGAATAAAACGCGACCAGAAACGCGAGGAATAATGCCATGAGAAGTCTCTCCTTCGTGAGGCCCGAATGCTCGGGTTAAAGCTGGTCACAATTGACTAGCTACTCGTAGGCTACACGGCCCGGGCCCAGTTGCCAATGAGGAGGAACGTCCTCGCTGGGCCGCTTAGGGGGCGACCGGACTGTTACAGCTCGATAAAAAGCGCGCGACGGTATCACTAATCGGTCTGGATATTCAGAACTAGCGCCCACTTGGCACGCTACAATCGAACGATAGCGCGCGTCGGAGGGCGCTAACGATGGACGAACGCACGCATTTGCTGCCCGCTCGAGGTCTCGTCATCGCGCTGATCTCGCTGGCTTTTCTCGCGGGTTGCCGAGGAGTCTCGCTGGTGCCGTCCGGCTCGCTTTCGCAGAGTAGTTCCGCGACCAATCCCGCCGATATGGGCGAGACGATTCCCAAGCACGTCATCACCGCGGATTACTTTGGGAGCATCTACTCGAACCCGCGGCTGCGCGGCTCGAAGAAAGTTCCGCCTTCGGAGGCGGCAAAATATTTAGACTGGGGCGACGTGGTTCCGGCCGACCAGCAAACGACGGCAGACGCCGGCATGAAAACGCTCTTCTATTACCGGCCGACGTTCCAAGGACGCGGCGATCCTTTTTATAAGAGCGACCAGTTCGCGCACAGCTGCAGCGGACATCGCATCGCGATCTATAAGCGCGACGGCGGCGGCCACCCGATGTATTTGATGAGCCGAAGCCCCAAGCAGGCGGGCCTCGCCGCAGATTACATCAAACAGGTTCTGCAGCAGAATGCTTTCGATGTGGTCTTCGAAGACGATGCCGGCTTCGCGCCGTATCAGCTCGGCATTCACCCCTGCAACCTGCAGGCGTCGGAGTGGATCGATCGTGACGCGCGGCTGGAGAAGGAGGTGCACGCCAAGCAGCTGCCCAGCTCGCTCAACGCCTTCACTGAGGACGCCCAGCACGTCTGGACGCAAAATCAGCAGTCGCTAGATCTCGCCCTTCATCACGAAGGGGGCCTCATGGAGCAGTGCTACTCCAGTAACTCCAATCCGCAGGTGTACTTCATCTCCGACACCCTGTGGGTCGCCCAGGAAAACACCGAGATTGCCGTCGTGGGCGGCAACAAGCTGTTCTTCTGCTACGTCCGGAACTACAGTCCAGCCAAGGCGCAAATCGCCGAGCGAATCTACGATTACGCCTCGTTTTTGCTGAGCTATCGACCACAATTTGCGGTGCTTTGGGAAACGTACCTCACGCCATCCAACTTCCACGTGCTGCCCGAATCGGGGTTCGTCGCGCTGCACCCGCTCAAGGCGCAGCCAACCGATATCACCCAGTTGAAGAGCGGCGGCGTCTACGTTCGCGAGTACTCGGACTGCTATTATCGCGGGAAGCTCCTGGGCCCGTGCGCGGCCATCGTAAATCCGAGCTCGTCGACCGCGACCAGCAATCCGCTTTACGGGAAATACCGGCACACGCTCGTTCTGAGCGGCGGCGGCGTGACCGACGGCGGCACGGTCAAATTCACCGGACCTACGGCGCCCAAGTCAGTTCAAAGAGATCGCGCCTATGTTGCGCTCTAAATCGCAACCGTCGCGTCTTTGAGCGCGGCAGCCACGGACTGCACCTCGTCATCGCGCATCTCCGGGAAGATGGGAAGCGAAAGAACCTCTAGCGCCGCCCGCTCGGCCTCCGGATAAGCCCCGTGCTTCAGCCGAAGCTGCGCATGAACCGGCTGAAGATGCAGCGGCGTCGGATAATACACCGTCGACGCGACGCCGCGATTGCCGAGAAACTCCCGGACGGCGTCGCGCTCCTTCCAGACACGGACGGTGTATTGATGGTAGACGTGGCGCACCCGCGGCGGCGCCGTAGGGACCTGAACGTCCCAAAGGTTGCGCAAGAGCCGGTCGTAGCGCTGCGCCAGCCGGCGGCGGCGGGCGATCCACTCCTCGATGTGCCCGAGCTTGGTTAGCAGAATCGCGGCCTGAATCTCATCGAGCCGGCTGTTGACGCCCACCTCTTCGTGATAGTATTTCCGCACCGCTCCATGCGCCCGTAACTTTCGGATGCGTTGCGCGATGGCGTCGTCGCGGGTCGTGATCATGCCGCCGTCGCCGAACGCCCCCAAGTTCTTGGTGGGGAAGAAGCTGAAGCATCCGATCGTGCCGATCGCGCCGACGCGTTTTCCGTCAACCTCCGCGCCGACGGCCTGGGCGCAATCCTCGATTACGGCAAGCCCGTAGCGCTCGGCGATCGCCAGGACGCGCGCCATATCGGCCGGCAGTCCGTACAAGTGCACCGGCAGAATCGCTTTAGTGCGCGGGGTGACCGCACTCTCGATTCCGTCGGGATCGAGAGCGAACGTCATCGGATCGATGTCGGCGAATACCGGCGTGGCGCCGGCGGCGACGATTGTTTCGGTCGTCGCGGCAAACGTAAAGGGCGTGGTGATCACTTCATCGCCCGGTCCGACGTCGAGGGCGCGTAACGCTAAATACAGCGCGTCGGTTCCCGAGTTGAGCGCGACGGCGTGGGCGGTTCCCACGTACTGCGCCATCGCCGCTTCGAACGCCGCTACCCGCGGACCGTTAATATAGTGGCCGCTCTCCAAAACGCCGAAGATGGCCTCGGCAATCTCGGATTTATGCTCTTGGTATTGCCGGATGAGATCGAGCGCCGGAATCATTCGGGAAGCCGCGCGATCTCGTCGTTGTCCATCGCGTACCGGCGCCCGCATTCGGTGCAGGTGGCGCGCAAATCGGAAAACGCGAGCGGCAGGCCGCACTGACAGGCATATCCACGCACTTGCGCCGGATTGCCGTAGACGATTGAGTGCGGCGAGACGTCCTTCGTCACCACCGAGCCGGCTCCGATCAGGGCGAACTCGCCGATCGTCGTGCCGCAGACGATCGTGCAGTTGGCGCCGAGAGTGGCGCCGCGCCGTACCTTTGTAAGAGCGTAGTTCTTGCGTGGCCGGCCGCTGCGCGGCGTGCGGACGTTGGTAAAGACCACACTTGGACCGCAGAAGACCTCGTCCTCGAGTTCCACGCCTTCGTAGATCGAGACGTTGTTTTGAATCTTGACGTCGTTGCCGATCAGTACGTTGGAAGCGACGAAAACGTTCTGGCCCAAACTGCAGCGCGCTCCGATCCGGCTGCCCGCCATCACGTGAGAGAAGTGCCAGATCTTCGTTCCCTGCCCGATTTCCGCGCCGTCATCGACGCAGCTCGACTCGTGAACGAAATAGCCGGCATCAATTTGAAGCTGAGTCACGATCCCTCCGTTCCTTGGAGCATGGCGAGGGCTCGCACGACGGCGAGGCCCTCTTCACCGTCGGTCAGCGGCGTCTCGTCGCCGCGTATCGCGCGGCAGAACGATTGAAGTTCGAGTGCGAGCGGCTCGCCCTCGGGCACGACGATCGCTTGCGGGTCGTCGCGCCAGAGCGCCTTGCCGGCGGCCGAATCGCGGCTGCCGCATGGGGTCAGCGTCAAGCTCGATCCCGCGCGTCCGTCGTCGAACGTCAGAACTCCCGAGGTTCCGAAGACGTCGATCTGGGAAACGCGCTCGGGATTGACCCACGAGACCTCGACGTGCGCCGCGCGTCCGTCGGCAAAGGTGTAATGCGCGTAAACCACGTCGGCGATGTCCGGCGTAACGTATGAGCCGGCGGCGCACGAAGCCGAAAGCGGCTCCTCGCCCATGATTTCCAGCATCACGGCGACGTCGTGCGGGGCGAAGCTCCACCATACGTTTTCGTGAGCGCGCAGTCTTCCCCAGTTAAGCCGCCGGCAGCGCACGAAGCGCACGTCGCCGATCGCCCCATCCTCGATCGCTTGCAGCATGCGGCGAATGCCGGGGTGATAGAGCAAGACGTGCCCGACCATCAGCTTGCAGTCGTGCTGCCGTGCGGCTCGAACGACGCGCTGCGCGTCGAGAACGTTCAGCGCTAGAGGCTTCTCGACCAAAACGTCTTTGCCGGCCGAAATCGCCATTAGCGCCAGCGACGCGTGCGCCTGCGCGGGCGAGGCAACGATCAAGCCGTCGAGGTCGGCGCGCGCGACCATCGTTTCGGCATTGGCAAAACCTTCGACGCCGGGGTAACGCTCGCGCATTTCACGTAGTCGTCCGAAGTCACTATCGCAGACGGCGGCCAGCGCGCCGAGTTGCGCGCAAGTCCGGATCACGTTGGCGCCCCAGATGCCGGCGCCGATGACTCCGAGCTTTACCGGAGTATCCTCGAATGCCGCGCTGTTCATCCCTGGGTCAGCCGCGCGGCGAGCAGCATCTCCATGAAGAGAAGCCACGAATACTTGAAGGTCAGGACGTCGAGAAAGAGCGCGGCGACGAGCAGTCCTACGAAGGCGGCGCGAAACGCGGTGCGCGTCCAGAGGTCGCGTGCGTAAACCCGGATCGAACCGAGGCTGCGGTACTGCACGACGAGCGCCGCGCCCAGCACGATGGCGCCCACGATGCCCAGTTCGGTCGTCGTCGAGACAATTAGGCTGTGCGACGCACGGTGCCAGCTTTCGAAGTGTTGTTCGAATGCGGAGAAGAACGCGCGGTCGTAAGCCGCCGGGAAGTTAGCGAAGCCGGTTCCCAGGGCCCAATGTTCCTTGAAGATCGAGAGCGCGACGCGCCAAATGTCGATTCTTCCCGAGCCGGCCATCAGTCTTGAGGTCGCGATGCGCGAGGCCAGCTCGTTGGGAACAAGAATGACGGTGGCCACGGCGATTGTCAGCAGTACGCTCCAAAGAACCCGCCTCCGGGTCGCGAGAATCGCTACGATCGCCATCGCGACCAGCGCCAGCGCCGCGCCGCGCGAGGCGGTGAAATATACGGCCGTCAGCATCAGCGCCAGAGCGGGAACCAACAATAGCCGGTACCGGTAGTTCGTACGAAGGATAGCGGTGACGGTAACGGCGATCGGCAGCAGTAGTGCGGCGGCGAACTGGTTGGGATCGATCGTCGCCGTTCCCAGCGTCACCGCCAGACGGTCGAGGCCGGCGGCCGCTTGAAGCTCGTGCCGCTGAGCGATGGCTAACACGCCGGCAACGATGCCGCTGGCGATCGTTGCAATCACGATCCCGCGGAAATCTTCGCGGTCGACCGGCACGATCGTCACCAGCGCGAACAAGGCGAACGCCGAAATGATCGTCGGCAGCTCGTGCAGCGAGGCGTTGACGTCGAGCGCCCAAAGCGTGCTCAGCGCCATCAGCGTAACGACCGCGAGCCAGAAGAAGACCGGAGTTGGAACGCGCAGTGCGGCGCGGCGCCGTACGATCGTCCACAGCGCCGTCGCGACGAGGAGCAGGCCGGTGAGTTTGGTGAGGCTGGTGTGCGATCCCGGGATGAGCATGGCGTCGACCGGCACGAGCACTACGTAGAGCCCGAACGCCAGCGCGAACGATCTGCCGGGAAAGAGCAGCGCGACGAGCGGAAACGCCGCCAGCGCGAGCGGCAGAAATGGCGCCAGTTTCGACCCGCAGGGCGCCGGAATCGGTAGCGACGGCATTGCGGCACAGCTGCCGGTGGCCAGCGCTTCGAGCAGCGCCAGCGCGAAGCATAAA
>CAZMPP010000170.1:0-6381 GCA_964568035.1 uncultured bacterium | reverse complement strand
GGCGTCTATAAATGCAACGGCGTCAGCTCGTGTACGCGGGTTTACAGCAGCTTCATCAACCCGCAGTACATCAATTTCGCGGGCGACTTCAAGAGCATTTGGGTCAGCGACGTCGGCAACTACCAGTACGGGGCCGCCCTCTATCAGATCGACCTCTCCAACGGTAAGGTGCTGAAAAAGATCAGCAACGGCCTCTCCTTCTTCAATCCGCCCACGGGAATAGCGGCCGGCCCCGGTCCGCTCTAAGCAAACCGGGGCGGCGCCGATTCATTGCGAGTCGGGCGGGTGGCCGCTCGACGGCTGATCCAGGAAATATTGCCGGTCGTACTGCGACTTAAACGGCACGAACTTGCGCGGCGGTTTATTGAAATCGAAGGCGTCCGCCGCCGGTGAGGTCGCGCGGGCATCGCTAGCGGAGAGCTGCGGCAACCCGAACTGATCCTCGACAAAGCGCAGTATGCTGCCGTGCTCGTATGGGACGTGCGAGACATGGCCCTTCTTTGCATACGGCGAGATGATGAGCATCGGAATTCGTAAACCTAGACCGTCGTAGTCCAGCATCTTAGGAGCGACCGGATCGAACCAGCCGCCGTAGTCGTCCCAGAAGATGAAGATCGCGGTGGAGTCCCAGTACTGCGATTCGCCGACCGCGTTGACCACCGAGGTGACCCACGAAGGACCGGTCGTGGAGTTGCTGCCGGCGTGGTCCGAGTTTTCCCACGTCGGAGTGATCCAGCTTACCGTTCGCAGCTTACCGTTGGAAATGTCACTAAAAAACTGCGTTTGCGGAGTCAAGACGTCTTGACTCCAGTCGGGCCCGTAGAAGATGTGGCTGATCGCCTGATAGGCGCTCCAAATGCCGAGATCGCCATAAAGCGAGGCGGTATAGAAGGCCCACGGTAGGCCGGCGCTGTCGAGCTCGTCGCCCAGCGTGGTATTGTCGAAACAGGCCTGCTCGGAGCCGTACGGGATTTCACGCTCCTGACCGACGGTCGAGATCACATCGCCGGCACCGCCCTCGCAGCCCCAGTCGCCGTTGGGATAGTTGACCGCGGAGCTGGCCTGGCCGGCGATAATATATTGATGCGAGATTAAGCTGCTCGCATCGAAGTTCGAGGCGAACATCTCGTCGGCCAAAACGTAGCGCTTGGCCATTTCGAAGTATGGCTTGGTTTGGGAGTGAGGAACGTAGCTGTACTGCGGCTCCGGGTGTGGACACGCCGGCTGCCCGCGGCCGCCGCAACCGACGTACTCGCGATCGAAGCCGTTCATCTGACAGTTCGTGCCCGGAATGCTTCCGGTTCCGTTGCAGGCAGCAAAGAAGGAGTTGGAGCTATGATCCAGATCCCAGCTGGTCGCAATCGAAATCGGCAAGAGCTTGACCTTGTTGCCGTTGCTGTCATAGCCGAACTTCGCCGTCTTGGCGCCTTTGAAGCCGTAGAACAAATTATTGAAGCTACGGTTCTCCTGGATCAGGATAATGACGTGCTTGATCTTGCCGCTCGGCGAGCGGTGATGGGCGGCGGGCTGCACGCCCGGCAGCGCCGGAGCCGAGGGGCTTCCGGCGTTGCTGCATGCCGCGAGAAGGAGCGCCGCAGCGAATGCCGCGGCGCCTTTAATAGCTACTCCCAATCGGGTATCCTCTGGTCGACGGCTTGGTGCATGAAGTACTCCTTACCGTGGGGTGCCTTAATTTGCTTGAACTTACGCGGCGGCTTCTTGAAGTTGAACGCATCGGCGGCAGGCGACGTGGCGCGCTGATCGCTCGCCGAGAGCTGCCCGAGGCCGAAGTTATCCTCGATGAAGCGTAAGATGCTGCCGTGCTCGTAGTGCACGTGCGAAACGTGATCTTTTTTCGCGTACGCGGAGATGATCAGCATCGGAATCCGCAAGCCCAGGCCGTCGTAATCCGCGAGGGCCGGCGCTTCGGAGTCGTACCAGCCGCCGTAGTCGTCCCAAAAGACGAAGATGGCGGTGTTATTCCAGTACTGCGACTCACCGATCGAGTTGACGAGTGACGTTACCCACGAGGGTCCGGTATTGCCGCCGCAGCCGGCGTGGTCGGAGTTGGCGCAGGTCGGCGTCACCCAGCTCACCGTCCGGAGCTTGCCGCCGCTCACGTCGCTCAAGAACTTATTCTGCGGCGTGATGATGTCTTTGCTCCAGTCGGGACCGTTGTAAATATGGTTGACTGCCTGGTAGGCGCTCCAGATTCCGCCGTCGCCGTAATAGGTCGACGTATAGAATCCCCACGATAGTCCGGCGGCATCGAGCTCGTCGCCGAGCGTGTTGGGATCCCAACAGACCGTCTCGTAGCCATTCGGAATCTGGCGCTGCGGACCGACTTCAGCGATCTCGTCGCTGCCGCCGCCGGGGCAGCCCCAATAACTCCACGGATAGTTGACCGCACCTTCGGCCTGCCCGGAGATGATGTACTGGTGCGAGATAAAGCTGCTGGCGTCAAAGTTCGAGGCGTACATCTCGTCGGCTAAGACGAACTGCTTGGCCATTTGGAAGTACGGCTTCGTCTCGCTCTTTGGGACGTAGCTGTACTGCGGATGAGGGTTAGGGCACGACGACTGACCGCGGCCGCCGCAACCGACCCACTCGTTATTGAAGCCGTTCATCTGGCAGTCGGTGCCGGGATAGCTTCCGGTGCCGTTGCAAGCGGCAAAGAACGAGTTGGAGCTATGGTCGATATCCCAGGTGGTCTCCAGCCCGATCGGCTGAAGCGTAATTTTTTGGTTATCCGACGTGTAGCCATATGTTGACGTTTTTGCTCCCGGGAAACCCATGAACAAATTGTTAAAACTGCGATTCTCTTGAACGATAATGACGACGTGTTGGATCGGGCTGCTCGACGCGCGATGCAGCCGGGGATTAGGGTTGTGCCAGGAGGATGCGTGATTTGCCGCAGACAGACTCGGCGTTGGATTTAGTCCGCTGTTACCGTTGCACGCTGAGAGAGAAAGAGCCACGGCCACACTGGTAAAGACCCGGCTCGGGCTGGGAACACAACGCATGAGCGTTCTCCTTTGTAGCAGCGTTTGAACGAAACGAAGCTACGACGAATCTCGCAGAAATCCCACGATTGTTCCGGCCGCTTGCACGCCATCAATGATGACATGCATCATCTTTTTAAAGATCTTTAGCCGTTGCGAGGTGGTTTAGAGAACTGCATTCGGACGCGCGTACCTCCCGAAGTTTCGATGCTGATCTGGCCCGCGACGGCGGCAATAATTCGCAAGCCGAAGCCGCGCCCCGGCAGTGGATCGCGCACGATGAACGAGCCTCGGTCGCTTACGTCAACGCTAAGCGTTCCACTGTGGTCGAGGCGGGCCAGCAGCTCGAGGATGCGCTGCGTTTCGTCGCTTGCGCCGGCGTACGCATGCTCCACGGCGTTGGCCAACGCTTCGCCGGCCGCAGTAATTACGTCGTCCTGCTCGCCGCGTTCGAAGCCGAGCGCTTCCAAGAACGCGGCGAGCGCATGCCGTATCGGCGGAACGTAGCGCGGCTGTGCCGGACAGTGAAGCCGCAGTTCCGAGGGACCGCTCACGACGGCTCGCCTTCGTTGAGGTATTCAAACGCGGCTTGTGTATCGCTGAAGATCGGGAAAGCGCCGGAGAGCCCTGCATATTGAACCAAGCGAGCAAACTGTGGCGTCTGAATCACCACCGCAACGGGGTTGCCGTCGCGTTTAGCCAGGACGCAGAAACGCAGCAACTCCGTCAGCGCAGTAGAGTCGGCATAGGTGACGGCGGAAAGATCCACCAGAAACGCGCCGCGGTGATCGGCGCGCTGCAGAGCGTCGCGAATCTCGGACTTGCGGCTCACTTCCAGTTCGCCGGTCAAACGAATGGTTTTGATCGTCTGGCTTTGGCTCACGCGGTCCTCTCCGCTTCCGTTGCGTCGAAGTCGCGCCGGTTTCCCGCTTCCGGCGGTCCGGCAAAAGCCGGCACGCTCAACGGGACGAAGCGAACGGTCAAGATGGCGACGTCGTCGGCCAACGCGTGGCGGCTGAAAATCCGTTTGTAGATTCCACGAGCCGCATCGTCTTCGGGGCTTGCCGCGACGGCGCGCACGACGTCGAGGAGATCGGCTTCGCCGCGCACTACGTCGCGCGAATACTCGATAACGCCGTCGGTATAAAAGACGAGCATGGCGCCGGGCTCGGTCTGGACGTCGTGGACGCTATACACGGTGTCGCGGGCAATACCGAGCGGCAGCGAGCCGACGCCGAGTAGACGCGGAGGTCGCCCCGGCTCGATCAAAACGGGCGCGGGATGGCCGGCCGCGGCGTACGCGACCCTGCAGCGGCGCGAGTCGACGAGCCCAACGATTGCGGTGATCACCGGCGATACGCCGTCATAGAGCTCGGCGTTAACGCGCGAAAGAATGCGCCCGGGATCGGGATCGATCAACGCCGCTGAAATCACATGCTGGCGCGCGGCGTTCATCGCGACGGCGGCATCGATTCCGTGCCCGGTCACGTCGCCGATAGCGATGAGAAGGCGCTCCTCGGGGAGGGCCACCGCATCGTACCAATCGCCGCCGACGCGGGCTTCTTCCGACGCGGGAGCGTACTTCGCGCTCAAACTCAATCCACCGAGCTTGGGAAGCTCCCGTTGCGCGAAGGCCTCTTGCAGCGTATCGGCGATTCGCTTCTCGGCCTCGTAGGCGGCACCCATCTCCGCGGTGCGACGGCGCTGCTCTTCGGACTCGATGCGTTCCTGCTCCAAGCGAATGGCGAGGCGATATTGCTGGACGGTAAAGAGCACCGCGGCGATGACCACCGCAGCGACCGCGGCCGCGGCGAAGAACCCAATGCCGAAAATGGCGCGTTCAACGCGTTGGTCGCTGCTCGCTTCGCGTCGCTCCAGCCAACCATCCACGGTCGCCATATCGCGACGGAAGCGATCGATGAACGCTTTTCCGCGCACCTCGAGCTTCGTATTAGGGCGGCGCGAGGTCAGCAGTGGGAAGGCGACCTCGGCGAGCCAGCGCGCGTTGGTCTGCGTTGCGTCGGCGAGCGGCGGGAAGGCTTCGTTGACTTGCATCGTCGTGAGTAAGCTGCGCAATTTGCTCAGGGAGACCGGCAGCGTCGCTCGCCCGCTATAGAAAGGCTCGAGGAGTATCGTGCCGTGTGCCGCGACGTAGCCGCGCATGCCCGTCTCCTCGTCAAGCTGCTCGCGAACGATGTCGGCGACGAGAATGCGTGCCACGCGAACCCGCTCCGCGCTGCGAACCGAGCGCACTACAACCGAGCGAAGATAAAGGCCGCCGGCGATCAGTGAAATGACGACCAGTGCCAAAACGAGAAGCGTTAGCACCAGACGCGTCCGAATGCGGCGGTCGACGCTCAGTGGCCTAAATGCCATCCGTGCCGCTCGCAGCGATAGGGCCGCAGGCTTTTGCTCGTCGGCGGAATGGCACGCTCGGCGTCCTTCTTCGATTCAAAGGTTGCTTTCGGAGCGCCGTTACTCTTAAAGCATGAACGCGGGCCGCCGCTCTTGCGGGTCTGGCTCACTCTTCACCATCGAAATAATCGAGCGAATCGGAGCGCAGGTTATGGCGTTGCGGAGATTGCACGCCCCACTTGCCGCTATCGGGATAGTGGAACGATTCGCCGATGGGGTTGTCGGCGACCACGTAGATGACGAGATCCTCGCTGCCGTCGTTGAAAAACTGATGCGGTTGACCCGGCTCGAAGATGCAGGCATCGCCGGCAACGACCGGCTCCGTTCCGTCGGCGTGACGCACGGTACCTCTGCCCGAGATCACATGGTAGAACTCCCATTGCGCGCTGTGGGAATGGTAGGGATAGGGTGCCTTCCCCGGAGGGATGCGCAGGATCTCTACATCGAAGGGTTGGCGTTCGCGCAGGTCGGTTGACTTGGGCTTGCGTCCGAGGGCTTCGGAGATCTCAACGCCTTCGCCGGCAAACTTACCTTTGGGTGAAGCCCAGCGTAGCGGCTGGATTTCGTTGCTATTAACTTTGAGCATGCTGTCCGATTCCTTCGCGCAGTTCTCTCGTCGTCATCCTTCGACAACCCTTCGACAAGCTCAGGGTGACATGGGAGGGACAGGGGTTATTGGAAGCTGTGAATGTTGAGGGTGCGAGCGATGCCCTCGTCGTTGAAGCTCCAGACTTTCTCAGCTAGCACGTCGATGCAGCCGCTCTCCTTCTGCAGCGTTCCTTCGACGACAAGCGAGCTCGCCGAGCGAATGGGACGGCGGAACGTTTCGTAGAGCTTTGGACGAACGATTCCGTTAACGACGCCGGTCTCGTCGTCGATGGTCAAGAAGACGAAGCCCTTGGCGGTGCCGGGCCGTTGCCGCGTGATGACGAGCCCTCCGACGCGACAGATGCTTCGCGGCGCG
>CAZMPP010000169.1:0-6390 GCA_964568035.1 uncultured bacterium | reverse complement strand
GGTTATTCCCACAGCCGCTCCTCATGACTTTCTCATGTGCCGGCCATTCGGGGCACCTACCATGGGAGCCATAGCAACCTCGCTCGCAACTTATTTGGAGTCTGCCCAGGATGGCTCGCTACGCAACCTTCGTGGTTGCCGCCCTCACGGGGTTTCTGCTCGCCGGGTGCAGCGGCGGAACGTTCGGCTCGGCCGGGCTGTCCTTGCCGCGCGCCGGTGACGGAGTACAAACCGTTGCGGACGCGGTCGACGCGCTGGACGCGCACCGAACGCCGGCCTCCGAAAGCGCGAAAGCGGCGATCGCCGTAACCGACGCCCTGGGATCGTTCGTTCGGTCGGTCACCGAGGACGAGCGGGTCGTCGGCTCGGTTCGGCCCCATTACGGACCGCACGCCATCCGCGTAACTCACTTTGTACGCGACAAGTCCATCGTGTCGAGCTCACAAGTCGTCGTCCGCCCGAGTTATGGCAACGTCTCCGCATATTGCGAAGCGTCGGCAGGTTATAGCGTGCGCGGAATTCCGTCCCTCGATCAAACCTTCGGCTGGCAGAGCGGCGCGGTCTCCGGCGGTGCCCGCGCGAGCGACGGGCGCGGTTCGGCAACCTGGTCGGCGAATGCGAACGGCATCGTGGTGCGCGGCGCAATTGGCGGGCTCTCGCTCGCGCACGGCCGTCAAAGCAGCGGCTGCCCGATGCGCGCCTTCCCGTTTAAGGTGGCCGGCGGGAGCGCTAAAAACGAGTTCTCCATTCCGATCTCTATGGCGTTCCGCCGCGGTCAACTTTCGAGCCTCACCGTCACGGATGCACGATTTTCTAACGGTGAAAGCCTCGACGTGGCGAGCGAAGCAAACGGTCAACGTCTCTCGGTCAACGGTTTCATCCGCAACGGCCGCAAGCAGCTGGCGACGTTCACCGCCGATGCCGGCGGAAATGGAACGCTCGCAATTACCAGTACCGGCGCGCAGTACGCGATCGCCGACTGGGTCGTCGTCGGAATCTAGCTTCTAAACTCGGTTAGCCGCGATTTAGTCGGGCGCTACGCAAGCGACCCGGTTTCTTCCCGATAGCTTTACGTGCTTCGCCGTCGCGGAACGGCTCGCCAGCGTTTGCGTCTGCGCTCCGCCGGCCGCACGACGAGCCGGTAGGCGCTTCCCCTTGAGGTCCGAAGTTACGCCGGTGCTCTTAACGACTGAACTCGAGGAGAGGATCCGCCTCTGCGAGATCGCGGGCATCCGCAATGGTATCGCGACGACGGCACGACTGCGCCCCGACTTGGGCGCCGCGGCAATCGAAGTGTGCGGTGGCCTGGTAGCGTTTACCGGCGCTAAATCGCCGATGTCGCAAGCGGTTGGCGTCGGAATGCAGGGACGCGTACGCCGTGAGGACGTGAAGCACATCGTCGAGTTCTACGAAGAACGAGGAACGACGCCTTGCGTCTTCGTCACGCCGTTCGCGCATCTCAGCTTGTGACGCGAACTTGCCGCTGCGGGTTTTGTGCCGACGGAATACGACAACGTCATGGCGAGCAACGATCTCGGCGATTGGGCACAGCGGGATCCTCGCGTCGTTAAGGCGACCGACTTTCAGGCGTGGGCGCTCGCTTCGGTCGAGGCATTCATGCATCCGGACGTGCCGGAACCGGGAGATGAATTGGTGGCATGCGTTATTGCATCGTCGCCCGGCGTTTGGGCGCTCCAATTGCGCGATGGCGAGACAATCGCAGCAACGGCGGCGATGGATTTGCAGGAAGGCTGCGCCGGCCTTTTCGCGGGCTCCGTGATGGCGCCGTTTCGCGGACGAGGTTTTCACCTCGCGCTGATTTACGATCGCATTGCGCGCGCCCGCGAAGGGGGAGCTTCGATCATGCGCGCCACCGCGCGGCCGGGGAGTGCTTCGGAACGCAACTTCCTGCGCTGCAGATTTACGACGCTCTATACTCGCACGCTGTGGGAGCGCAAGGTATTGGATTCAGACGCGTAAGCACGTTCACGATCCGAAGCATAGGTATTGGTTGCGCGAAACGGGCACCACACCTGGAAAGATGTATTAGCGTTAGCCACGAGAACAGCACGGCTGTTGCCGACGCATTGAGGGCCTTGGGCAGCACAAACTCACTTGCAGCTTTCCGAGCATTGCGATGTTCATTACGGAGTGCCACACGTATGGCACACAATACGGGTATGATCTGTCCATGGATGCAACAACCGTAAGTGGTCTCTGTATAATCGGCTGCGGTAATCGCATTAAAACCGGAACGAAATACTGCTCGCGCAAATGTGCTCACGTAAATAGTACCGTGCCAAAGGTAAATTGCTCAAACGGCTGCGGCGCGGCCGTAAAAGCGGCTAAGGGTCGCTACTGCTCGTTTCATTGCATGCATACCCATCGTCATAGAAATCGTGTAACGGCATTTTTTAACGAGGGTGGCATCTACGGCCACGTTCCACTCCATTTTTTATCGCGAATGCTTCGTGAACGCTTCGGCGAGCGTTGCTCACGGTGCGGCTGGGCGGAACGCCATCCTAAGACCGGAAAGATTCCCATCGAGGTGGAGCATATCGACGGAGACTGGCAGAACAACCACGTCGACAACCTAACGTTGCTTTGCCCGAACTGCCATGCGCTCACGCCAACCTTTCGCGCGCTAAATCGAGGCAGAGGACGGGCACACCGGCTCGGCGGGCGAGGCAATCCGTTAAAGACTTTACCAACGCCAAGCCCACCTGTATTGCGTCGCCCGAGAAAGGAGTTTAAACTGCCATTGACACAACTGCCACTGCTAAATGCCGACGTGGCGGAGCCCGGTTTAACGCACCACTCTTGTAAAGTGGCCCAGAAATGGATCGCCGGTTCGAATCCGGCCGTCGGCTAAACAATTTCTTAGAAACCAAGAATGCAAAAAGTAAATCCTAAATGGCTTCGAGCCGGACTCGTACTTGTATGCGAGCGGTGCTTCAAAGAACGCATCCCCGAAGAAGATCCCGACGTCGCCGCGCGGATCGGCGATTTTCATTTACGCAACTGGCTCAAAGAGCGACTCAAGGAAGATGGGCGCTGGGGGGCGATTCGCGCCATCAGCACGAGCTGCATGGACGTGTGCGCTCGCGGCCGCGTTACCGTTGCCATCGAGCCGGTAAAGGGCGACCCGACCGTCATGGTGGTCGACCCGCTCGCCGATCGCGACGACCTCTACCGGCAAATCGTCGACCGCCTGGAGCTGATCGCGACTCCCGTTACAAAGGATTAACGAAACTTAATCCAAAGCTGGTAGTCATACGCTTGCTTGCAGCAGAGTAAGAGAACACTCGGTTGCATTGCTACTGAAAGCGAGGCACCAACTAATGAACTTCTCGCCCGCATTTAAGCTCGCAGCGTGTCTGGTCGCGATCGCGGTCGCCGGCTGCGCCGGCAACTCAACCAACGCGCCGGGCTCCTCTACCAGCGTAATGCCCCAAGTCCGCGCGGGATTGAAACCCCCGCCTCCGTGCATTCCTAAGGTCTGGGCGACATCGCTTAGCCCGTCCGCCGTTTACGGCTACACGGCCCCGAGCAGCGCGCCGTGCGTAACGCTCACCGGGCCCTACAACGGCCTCAACATCAACGCCCCGATCACCGTCGCAATCGGAGCGAAACCCAAGCGTCTATACGTGACGGATCTCAACAACAATCGTATCTTGGTCTTCACATACAACGGCGCGTTCGTGAAATGGTGGAGTACCGCATACGGTGGTGCGCTCTTCCAGCCGTGGGGCGTCTGCGTATCCAACCGGGGCATCGTCGGCGTGGCAAACCGCCAGTATAACAACACCGGCCCGCCGGGGAACGTCGAGTTCTTCTCGCCGAGTGCTCCGAGCGGGAGCCAACCCAGCGGAGAGGCCAACGGCGTCTTCATCGCCGATCAGTTCTGCGCGTTCGATAAAAACGGCAACTTCTTCGTCGACGGAACGACGTCGTCCGGACAGAAGATCGGCTACCTGGCGCGTGCCTTCGTCAACACGCCGGGACAGACGCTCATCGACTCGGGACTGGGTACCGCCTCGTTCTGGGTGGGGATGTATTCGCGCATCAACAACCCGGTCGACGATACGCTCAGCGTTGGAACGAGCACGCCGAGCAGCACGACGCCGATCATCATGAACTGGAAGGTCTCCGGACCGGCCGTTGGCCCACTAACATTCTCGGCGCTCTCGCCATATACGCTGACGAGCTATCCCTCGACGGTCAATGCCATGTATCAGCTTGCGCCCACTCCGGGCGGAAGCACCGGGAAATTGTTCGTCGCCGACTATGGTGCCAACCAAGTGCTGGGAGCACCCGCCAACGGCGGCTCCGTCGCTTTGTACAATAACCTTAACAGCACCACCGGCGTCGCAACTCGTCCCACGGGGCAATATTAGGCTAAGCGGGCTGCGTTTGACCCTCGACCGAGCGTCGCAGCGCAGCCCGCGCCAGCAAACGCGTCGAATCCAACGTCGGCAACACGGCGTTGTCATCGCCCACAATTAGCGGTATCTCGGTGCAGCCGAGGACGACGGCGTCGCAACCGCGTTCTTTCATCGTCGCGATGACGCGCTCGAAATAGGTGACGCTACCCGGCTTGAACGTGCAGTAGACCAGCTCTTGCATGATGATGCGATTGATCTCTTCGCGCTCGTCCGGTGTCGGGCGTAAATACTCGATGCCGCGCTCCGAAAGCTTATCGGGATAGACGTTGCTCTCGACCAGCCAGCGCGTTCCGGTTAGGCCGACGCGTCGAAACGCCCGCGTCGCGGCCTCGTCGGCGACGATCTCGGCGATGTGCATCCACGGCAGCGGCGATCTCGACTCGATCATCGGCAGCGCCTGATGGATCGTGTTGTCCGGGCAGATCAAGAAGTCGGCACCAATACTCGCCAGACGATTCGCCGAATCGAGCATCAGCTCGGCAACGCCGTGCCAGTCGTTGCGCCGTAAGCACGCGCTGTAGCGCGAAAACGGCGGCGAGTGCATCGAGATCTCGGGATGTCCGTGCTCGCCGAGCAGCTCGGCGCCTTCAGAACAGATCGTGCGATAACAGAGCGCGGCTCCTTCGGCCGAACAGGCCACAATGCCAACGTGAAGCGGGTTATTCATCCAGGCGCTTCGATCATCGACGTACGGAGACGGTGTACGAATCGATCTTGAACGCGAGCAACGTGTTGCTCTGCCGGCTGCCGCCGGGAATGGGCGCACCGCCGGGAACGTAAATTCTCCGTTCGATAACCGCCGCACCCGTGCCGTGCCGGCCCTCGGGCAAGGGCGCGTATTCGCCCCAAACGTTGCCGGCCGGATTGTAGCGTTCGTTGGTGGTGTAGGCGGCCGCCATGCCGCGCGCCTCGCCGCCGATCGTAAAAATTGCGCCGTCATAGAGCGCGACGGCCATGCCGCTGCGGGGCGACGGCATCGGCGCGCCCGATTTCCACGCGTCGGTCGTCGGATTGTAGATATCCACAAACGACGTATTATGCGCGGGCGTATCTATGCGTCCGCCGATGGCGTAGAGCCGTCCGTCGTCGGCAACCAGCCCCATGTGGTCGCGCCCGACCGGCAGCGGCGCGCGCAGCGAGTAGCGTTTTACGCCGGGATCGTAAACAACGTGCGTCGGCACACTTTGCGCGTCGCGACCGCCGACGAGGTGAATCTCGGCGCCGAGCACGGCCGCCGAAATCGCGCCCAGCGGATGCGGAAGCGAAGGCAGCGCCGACCAACGGTCGGTAACGGGATCGTAAATGTTGGCATCGGAAACCGCGACGTCGTTCTGCGCGGAGAAGCCGCCGAACGCATAAATTTTACCGTGATAACCGACGGCGGCGATGTGATTCAGTCCGCGCGGCAACGACGCGACGGCACGCCAGGTACCGGTGATGCGTCCGTTTTGCAGGACCGGATGAAAAGCTAGGACCGAAGACTGATCGACGCTGCCGTTGGCGTAGCCGCCGATTACGTACATGGTATTGCCGGCGGCGGCGACGGCTACCTCACTGCAGGCCATCGGCATCGGCGGTCCGCTCGTCCAGGCTCCCGGAAGCGGCTGCGCCGCGATCAGAACGACCGCGGCGGCAGCGATTAGGTATCGCACGGCTCGAGTGCCGAAGGTTATTGGAACTCGAACTCGGCGAGGTTCTTTTCGATCTTCCGCTTGACACGCTGAAGCGCGTTATCGATAGACTTTACGTGTCGCCCAAGGTCGCGGGCCATCTCTTGGTAGCTCTTGCCCTCGAGATAAGACTCGAGCACTTGCGATTCGAGCTCCGAGAGATTCTGGCGAATCCGCTGGCGGATGTCGTCGGAGACCTCTTGGGTGACGGCCAGCTCTTCGGGGTCCGAGGTCTTCTGTGACGCCATGACGTCGAGCAGGGTCCGCTCGCTATC
>CAZMPP010000168.1:0-6393 GCA_964568035.1 uncultured bacterium | reverse complement strand
ATCTCGCTCTCGAGGTCCAGCTCGCGCAGCAGCTCGAGCACGGCGAGATCGCTAGCAAGTGTCACGTGATAGTGACGGTCCCAGACGACGTCGCCGAGTTCCCAAGGCCCCGCTAGCCCGCCGCATCGCGGCGCGCCTTCGAAGATCTTGACGTTATGGCCGGCCTTGGCGAGATTCCATCCGAGCGTCATGCCCAGCATCCCGCCGCCGACGATGCCGATGCGACTCACGGAAGGTGCTGAGGCAATCCCAGTCTCGCCACGGTCGAGCCGGCAAACATATATTCAGCCGAGCAGACCGGACAGACCAGCAGATCGTTACCGCGCGCCGTCGCCGGCACCAGCGGCTGGCCGCAAGCGCAAGCGTAACCGGCAATTCTCGCCGGGTTACCGCGGACGATGGCAAAGTCGGGGACGTCGTGCGTGACGACCGATCCCATGCCGACCATCGCAAAGCGGCCGATTGTTAGCCCGGGTCCGATCGTTGCGTGCGCGCCGATCGTAGCGCCCTCCCCAACGCGCGTATGAAGCGTGTGTTCGTTGGGGTCGGATGGGAGCAGGCGATCCAGTTCCGGCGGCGTCGCGCGCGGAAAGAGATCGTTGGTGAAGACGACGCCGGCGGCGATCATCACGCCGCGCTCGATCGTTACGCCCGTGCATACGTACACGAACGCGTTAATCTTGACGAAGTCGTCGATGCGAACGTCGTAGGCGATGTAACTCTTCTCGCCGATGATGCAGTTGGCACCGATGCGAGTCGAGTGGCGAACGTGAGCGTTATCCCAAATGGAGGTGTTACGCCCGATAACGACCCCCGGTTCGACGATCGCGGTTGGATGTACGGCCATTTTTGTTATTGCGTCCTCTACGATGCCGCCGCCATGCGCCGTAGACTGAGCGGAGCGAACTCGACCTCGGAGACCGCACTCGCGATCCCCTGCCAACGAGCCTGAGAGAGCGCGGCGTATGCGGCCGAGATTACCTCGACCGAGGCCAATCCATCTTCCGGCGTCACCACGAGTTGTTGCGTGCCCTGGATCGCTCCGCAGAAATTCTCGAGCTGATCGCGGAAGGCCTGGATCTTATTGTATCCGGTTCCAAAGGTGTGCCACTCGCTCTCGGCGCGGCGCCGGAAGCGCGATTCCTTCCATCCGACGAGGATCGTGCCGGCACTACCGTAGATGCGCAGATAGGTGTCGAGCTCTTTGTCGATGCTCCACGAAAGATCTGCCGCACCCATCACCCCGTCGGTGTTGTGCACGAAGAGGCGAACGGTATCTTCAACCGCGAGTCCCTGCATCCGCCGGCCTTCGACCACTTGAATGTCGCGCAGCGTGCCCAGGAAATATCGCAGGACATCGACGGCGTGCGTGCCGTTGTCCATGAGCACGCCGCCGCCGCTGACCGCAGCGTTGGAGTTCCAGCGGGTGCTCATATCGACGAACGACGTGAAGGCGTTCTCGGCAAAAACGAGCTCGCCGATCTCACCCGAGAGCAGGAGCTCCCGCGCCTTGCGCACGTCGGCGGCGTAGCGAAACTTCGAGGCCATGGTAAGAACCGTTCCGCTGGCGCGCGACGATTCGAGCATCCGCCTCGCCCCGGCGACGTCGATCGCAAGGGGCTTCTCACAGAGAACGTCCTTGCCGGATTCGAGCAACTGACAGGCGACGGATTCGTGCGTCGCCGGCGGCGTGCAGACGACGGCGGCATCGAACTCCGCGCAGTGCAGCAGTGCCGGCACCGAGCGATAGGACGCGCAGCCTGCGCTGGCGGCCAGTGCCTGAGCGGCCGGTTCGTGCACGTCGCAGACGGCGACGATTTCGGCGCTCTTAGTCTCACGGAACGCCGCCTCGTAGGCGCGAGCGATCGCGCCGGCGCCGACGACGGCAAAACGCATCTTCTTCATGATGCCGCCTGATCGTAGGTGACGCCTTCGGCAGCCGAAGCTACCGCGTCGGCGATATACTCGACATCCTTCTCGTCGTATTTCTCGTTCCACGGAATGACCAGGACGCGCTCGAGCGCCGCATAGGTCCCCGGGAAACGCCCTTCCGAGTAATCCAGTGCGGAAGGCTGGGCCAACGTGAACGGATACTCACTGGCTCCAAAGGTCCGCCGCTGCTGGAATACTTCGCAGGCAAAGGCCGGCTTTTGAATGTAGCGTGGAGCGCTTGCGATTCCGCGCTCGCCCAGGAAGCGGGCCATTTCGACGACCGCATCCGGATTGTGTGCGGCGGTTCCGCGAATGCAGTACTTCCAGTAACTATGCTGAGCGCCGGGCAGAACCTTCGGCGTGGCGATACCGTCGACGCCGCGAAGCTTTGCGGTGAGCACCTCGGCAAGCATGCGCCGCCGCGCTACGACCATCGGCAGCTTCTTGAGCTGCGCGCAGGCTACCGCGCCGCAGAGTTCCGACATTCGGTAGTTGAGCGCTAAGAAATAATGGTCCGGACGCGGATCGCCGTATCCCCATGCCTTATTGATAAAGAGGTACATGCGGCGCGCCAGCCGGTCGTCGTTGGTGACGACGATGCCGCCCTCGCCGGTCGTGATGTGTTTGCCCTGCTGAAGGCTGAAGCATCCGATACGCCCGATCGTTCCGACGAAGTTGCCGTTGTACGAGGCTAAGAACGCCTGCGCGCAATCTTCGATCACGGGCACGCCGATGCGGTCTCCCAGCGCGACGATCTCGTCGATCTCGCAGGGATTGCCGAAGAGGTGCGTGGCGATGATCGCCTTGGTCCGCTCGGTCACGCGTTCGGCGATGGTCGCCGCGGTAACGTTGCACGTGGCCGCGTCGACGTCGGCGAAGACGGGGATCGCGCCCTGGTACAGGATCGGCGCAAGGGCGCCCATATCGGTGATCGGCGTGGTAATAACTTCGTCGCCCGGCTCGAGGTCGAGCGCCGCGATCGCACAGTGAATCGCCGCCGTTCCGGAGGCGCATGCGTATGCGTACTTAACGCCCATCATCGCGGCAAAGCGCGACTCGAGCTCCTTGACTGTGGCACCCTTGGTGCTGGTCAGCACGCCGGCCCGCAGTGCGGCCGTTACCGACGCTATCTCCTCGTCACCCAACGTACGGCCGGTGGCGTCTTGATCGGAGGGAAGCGGACGGTGCCGCGTGTTGAGAAAGGTCATCGTCATTTTGGTTATGTAGCTCCGTTGGATCGAAGGCGTTTTGAGGAAAACTTCCGGCCGAAGAACGCGACGAGTTGGCCGGTGAAGAGCGCTAGACTGGTGTACTGCACGACGATCGTTATCGTAGTGCCGATGGCGAGCGTCGCCGGAGGGACTCGCATGATAAGCAGGATGGCGACGACGAGTGGCAAGAGCCCGGGGAATAAGCCGGGCACGGCCAGCCAGAGTGCGGGCCGATGGTGAAATGCCAGCGCAACGGTGGCGCTGGTTTGGGTTGCGGCGCGCCTAAAGTTGAAGCCGCGCACTTGCGCTGCCCGCTCCTTGCTCCATTGCAGGGTCGCGGGACGTTCGATGACGCGCAGCTTTTGGCGAAGCGCGTGGAGCAGCATTTCGGGGATGGCGATCATCCCGTCGCTGCAAAACTCTAGCCGTTTCGCGACTTCGGTGCGGTAGGCGCGCACCATGCAGGTGAGCGTCGCGTACCGGCCGCTGGTCGCAAGCGAAAGCAGGCGATTCGCCTCGCGGCTTAAGACGCGGCGCACGAACGGTACGTTGACCACCGACCCGCCCGACATATAGGCTGAAGCCAGCGCGATATCCGCGTTTTCCCGTTCCAGCGACTCGACGAGATCCATCGCAATCGCCGGCGAATAACTGAGATCGGCGTCGAGCACGACGGCCACGTCGGTATTCGTTTGAGCGAATGCCGTGCGCAGCGCTGCGCCGAGCCCGCGGTTGCGCTCGTGCCGGAGTACCCGGACGTTGTCGCGCCAGCGTGCGAAGCGCTGCGCGGCCTCGAAGGTCTCGTCGCTGCTGCCGTCGTCAACGATCAGATAGTGAAACTCGCGTTCGTCTCCGCGATGCATCGCGAAGTAGTCCGCCAGCGTGGTCAGGCTCGCGCCAAAGGCCGCGCCTTCGTTATATGCCGGAACGATAATCGTGACGCTGGTCATGTCGCACTCGGCGCCAAGGCGCGGGTTTCCGACTGGAAGTAATCGTTGTAGTCGTTGTAGTCGCTGTCCGTAACGACGTCCTTGGTGACGACGATGCCCAACACGTTATCTATCCCTAACAGGCTCAGCTGTCCGACCGCCCGGCGCGCGCCTTCCTCTTCGGTTTCATCGGCCGCGACGACGAAGAGCGAACCATCGGCGTGCGACGCGATGACCAGACCGTCGGAGAACGTGCCTAGCGGCGGCGAGTCGACGATGATCGTGTTGTAGGTCTCCCGCACCGATGCGAGCACCGACTCGAGGCGAGACTGCAGCAACACGACCGGGTTGGCCGTATGCGGCCGGCTCGAGAGTATGTCCAGACCGGGCGCGACGCGCTGAATCGCATCTTCCAGCTCCGCCGAGCCGCTCAACACGTCGGTTAAACCGTTATTATTGGGACAGCCGGACTTCTCGTGAAGGGTCGGCTGGCGCAGATCCCCATCGATGAGCAATACGCCCGGTTGCAGCGTTGCCAAACCCTTTGCCAGCTGATACGCAACGGTCGACTTGCCTTCGCCTCGGCGAGAGCTCAATACGGCGAGCGTCTGTACCCGGCGAGTCTGGCCCATCCGGAGCGCCACGCACAGATGAAGGAAGGCTTCGACCGTCATGGATTGCACCCACGGCAGCATGTGCTGCTTGCGCTGGTCGATCGCGGGAATGCGCGCTAGCACCGGTAATCCGAGCAGTGCCGCGTAATCCTTGTTGGAGCGTCGCCGCTCGAGGACGTCGAGCACGTAGATCACGGCGAGTCCGAGCAGCAGTCCGAGAACGACCGAGATGGCGATGTTGGTACGCAGACTCGGATGCTTGACCGCAGCGTCGGCGCTGGCCGGCTGCACGACCAGGATGTCGCTGATTGCCGTCGTCTTAGCGACGAGCGCGTCGTTATACTTTTGGGTCAGCGCGCCGTAGACGTTGGCGGATCGCTTGGCCTCTTCTTGAAGCGTTGAGAACTCCACCACTTCCTGCGGCAGCGCCTTCATTACCGGCCGCGCCGCGCGGCGCTCGGCCTCGAGCGCGTGAACTTGGCCCTGATCGCCCTGGATCCGCGAACGGTAGGTCGTCGCTTGCTGCTGCAGGCTCTGGTAGATTGGGTTCGGTGCGACGGTCGTCTGGCTCACGATCGCCGACGGCTGCGATGCGATTTGAGCTAGCAGCGCTTTTTGCTGCTGGCGCAAGGCGATCACGGCCGGATGCGCCGGCGTGTATTTTTGTTCGGCTTCGGAGAGCTGCGTGTTAACGTCGGCGAGTTTGCCGCGCAGATCGGCGGAGACCGGGTTCTGCGCGACCTGCTGAGCGCTATTGACCGTGGAGGAGAGCTGCGCGAGCTGGCCGTTAACGCTCTTGAGCAGCGCGCTCGCCTCGCTCGAATCGACTTTGAGCTGATCTATCCGCTGCTCGATGGAGTCGACGCGCGACGCTACGTTCTGTTCGTGCGACGTTGCATCTAGATATCCGTGAGCGGCTTGAAACTTTGCTAAACGCTGTGCGGTGCGCGCCATGTCGTTGCGCGCGTCAGGCAGGGATGACGAAAGAAATCCGAGCGCCGCTACGGCTTCCGACCGAACAAAGTCTCGCTCTTGCTCGACAAAGGCATTGGCGAAAGCGTTGGCGATTTGCGCGGATTGATCGGGCGAACTCCAGCCGACGTTTAAGTTGAGGAGCGCGGTGTTGGCTACGGGCTGAACGCTTACGCGGCCGAGCACTTGCTGCGGCGTCGCCTTCAAGCCTAGCTGTCCGATAACGGTTGCCGCTATGTCGCGCTGTCCAGCAAGGGCAGCGAGCGTCTCAGCCGACTGCACGCCGCTCTGAAGTACGAGCGCGTTGAGAATCGGCAAGGCCGTACCGCTACCATCGGTCGCGGCCGACGCTCCGTCGGCGCGTCCGGCGAGCAGCCGGACCGTGGTGGTATAGGATTTGGGGGCCAATAGAGTGCCGACGGTGACCAGAACGACGAATCCGCCGGCGACGGCGAGGAAAATACGCCAGCGCTTGATCAGCGCATGGTAAAGGCGCTCGACGTCCCCGCCGTCGCTCTGGAGCGGCTTATCGGCGGTCGGGCGCGGAAAATTTATTGGAGAATCGGCGCGGCGCGGCGCAATGTTGTACATCGCAGAGCAATGGTACGATGCCGAGGGGGTCGAGCATAAGGACGAGTCCGCTCACCGAGTAGGACCTTTGGTTACCCGGGTCTTGCGTCCCGTACCCGTGAGTCACGCTCAGTGGTGCTAACGACTCTGCGTCTGGGCGAGCAT
>CAZMPP010000167.1:0-6405 GCA_964568035.1 uncultured bacterium | reverse complement strand
TGCCACAGGGGATCGCCCGCCGGCTAGGATTGCTCGAACGGCGCACAATTTTGGTTGACTCGGTCGAACCCGGCAGCCCAGCCGACACCGCCAAGCTCAAAGCCGGCGACGTTTTGCTGGCGTTCGAGGACGAGGCGCTCTCGAGCGTCGACGCGCTGCACAAGATCCTAACGAGCATCGATTTGAGCCGCCCCTATAAAATCGAGGTCTTGCGTAAGAGCGATCGCTTTTCGCGAATCGTTTTGCCGGTAGAGTCCGCCGCTTAATTGTCGAAGATAGTTCTGTCATGATCCGCAAGCTTTTGCCGATCCTCGGCGTCACTTTCATCGACATCGTCGGGTTCAGCATGCTGATTCCGATGCTGCCGTACTTCGTGACGCATTTCGGCGTTTCGGCTTCGGTCGTCGGCCTGCTGATGGCGACCTTCTCGCTTTCGCAGTTCGTGTCTTCGCCGGTCTGGGGAAGCATCTCCGACCGCATCGGGCGCAAGGCGGTGCTCATCATCAGCCAAATCGGCGCAACGATCGGCTGGGCGATGCTCGGACTGGCGCCGAACATCGCGGCCTCGCTGGCGCTCGCACCAATTGCGGTCGTCTTTACCGCTCGCGTCGTCGAAGGCGTCTCGGGCGGCAACATCAGCATCACCCAAGCCTACGTCGCCGATTTGGTGGAGGCTAAGGATCGCTCGCGGGCCTTTGGCCTGATCGGCGCAATGTTCGCCGCCGGCATGGTTTTCGGACCGCTCGGGGGCGGTCTACTCTACTCGCGATTCGGGTTCGCGACCCCGTTCTTAGTAGCCGCCGGGTTGCAGTTTGCAACCCTGATCATCACGATCGTCATGCTGCCCGAGTCACACACGCGCCGTGAAGCCGAGCCCCGTTTCTCAATTCGGGCGCTATTTGACAGTTTCCGCAAGCCGCGACTGTCGCGCTTGTTGTGGCAGAAACTCGCAATCGCCTTGGCACTCTATGGCTGGTTCGCAGTCTTCTCGCTCTACTTCCAGCGACAGCTCGGCTATACGCTCACGCAAACCGATTACTTTTTCTCGATCTTTGCCATCTTCAACGTGGTGATGAACGTAGTTATCGTCGGCAGGATCTCGGCACGCTTGGGTGACCGCTGGATGTCGAACCTCGGATTGGCGGCGCTAGTCGGCGGCTTTGCCTCGCTGCCGTTCGTCCACGACGCCTTGCTTTTGGCCTTCACCATGCTTTTATTTTCGTTCGGGATGGCGCTTGCCAATACGGGCATCACCGCGCTCATCAGCAATGCGGCATCGGATCGCGAGCAGGGCATGGTTCTGGGGACGAGCTCTTCGCTCGACTCGCTTTCAGGCATCCTCGCACCGCCGGTTTCGACGACGCTCCTCGCGACCTATGGCCCGGCGTACGCCGGCGTCGAATCAATGACGATGGCGAGCATCGCCCTCATTATGGGTTTGGCCAACGCGCGGAGTGAGTCTGCCGGGGTACTAAAAGACGACGCCACACTCGACCTGCTTCGCGAAACCGAAACCGCACGAATCGCCGACGGCTAGTCGCTATCTCCAGCGATCGCCCGCCGCGATAACGTAGTTCTGCCAGATGTAGCCCCACGGCAGCACGAGCGGCACGAGTACGACCCCCAGGATTATCGAGAATGCAATGTCGCCATTATCCGCGTCTACGCGATGCCCGAACCACAGCGGCAGCCAGATCGCCAGCACCCAGAGCAGCTTCCAGGCAAACTCGAAAATCAGCAGGGGCAGCATCTTGACCGGGTAACGCACGCCCACCAGCGCGAGCGCCGTCAGGGCGCCGAGAAAGCTCATCCCGACGCCGTGCCACATGTCCCAGTGATGGGTGTGCCGGACGATAGCCGGCCAGGTCTGGCTCCCTTGGGCTAACGCGATGAGCAGATACATCGCCCGTAGCACGTAGAACCGATAGAGCGGAAGGTCCGGCTGAGTGCGCGCTGCCATCACGCCGCGCTCTTTTAAGCGGCGGTTTTCTTGCGCCGTTTCGTCGTCGCGGTTTTCCCGTTTTCGCCCGCGCGGCGCTTCTTGCTCGCTTCGAGACTTTGCGCGAGAACGTCCATGAGGTTCACCACCTTAGCGCGCACCGGCGCCTTCTTCGCCTTCGGGAGTTCCTTGCCGTTGGCACGTGCGTCGATCATCGCCAGCAGTTCGTCGTGATACTTGTTGGTGAACTTCGCCGCATCGAAATCCTCGACGCTCATCGTGTCGATGAGCATCCGGGCCATCTGCATCTCTTTTTCGGGTAGCGATTCGCGGCCGGGAATCTCCAGTGTATCGGCGGGAACGATCTCGCTCGCCCAATGCATGAGCTCGAGCACGAGCGCATCATCGATCGGTTTTACGGCGGCGATGTATTCCTTCGTGCGAATCACGACGCGCGCGATCGCGACGCGATTGCTGTCGGCGAGCGCCTCGCGCAGCAGCGCGTAGGCGTGTTTACCCTGCTTGGTCGGCTCGAGGTAGTACGGCTTGTCGAAGAACATTGGGTTGATCTTATCGAGCTCGACGAACTCGAGAATGTCGACGGACTGCGTCGCCTCGGGGTTGACCTTGGCAAAATCCTCGTCGGTGAGGACGACATACTCGCCCTTCTCGTACTCGTAGCCCTTGACGATCTCGTCCCACGGGACGGGCTTGCCGTCGACGCTGCAGACGCGCTCGTACTTGATGCGGCCCTCGTCCTTGTTGTGCAACATATTGAAGGAGAGGTCGTCGGTCTTTACCGCCGTGAAAAGCTTAACGGGGATCGTTACGAGCCCGAAGTTGATCGAGCCGGACCATATTGCATGCGCCATAGCCCGACTATTCTACCCAAGCCCCCCGCCGGCTCGCTAGCCCCCCTCGGCCCAAAGGCGCTGGGCCTTGCGAATCGCCCCTTCCAACCGCTGTTTTTTCCAGTTTTTTCCGCTCCAAAGGTCGCCTTCGCGCTCGAGCCGCTTAGGGGTCGTTCGCATCGAATGCTTGGCGAACTCGTCGGCTGGGGCGGCTGCCGTCCGGCGCCGCGCCAGGGCTTCGACCTCATCCCAGTGCAGGGGTGTGGAGACCGGCGCTCCATCGCGCGCCCGTACCGAATATGGTGCCACGATGGTCTTGCCTTGGCCGACCTGGACGAAATCGAGGTAGACGGCGTCGTCCGGCCGTTTGGCGATCGTGCGCTGCAGCGTCGCCAGCGAGCCCAGCGTCGTAGCAGCCCGGCGAGCGACCACCTCGGCAAACGCTTTGGCGGTGTCGTAGGAGTACCCCGGCGCCAACGGCAGCACGACGTGGACGCCGTACCCGCCCGTCGTCTTTACCAGCGGTGTCAGCCCGATGTCGCCTAGCAGCGAACGAAATCCGAGCGCGACGGTTGCCAGCGTCTTCAGAGTGCATTTCTCGCCCGGGTCGAGATCGAAGATCACGAAGTCGGGTTCATCGAGTGCTTCGGCGCGCGAGGTCCAGATATGCAGAACGATGGCCGCCAAGTTCGCAACGTAGACCAACGATGCGGCATCGTTGCAAAGCATGAACGTCACGTGGCTCCGGGTCCCGCCCGGCGTCGGAACCGTGACCCGCTCGATCCAATCGGGAATCCCGCGTGGCATCTGCTTTTCGAAAAACGTTTCGCCGTCGATTCCGTTGGGATAGCGCTGGAGCGTCAGCGGCCGGCCCTCGAGATGCGGAATGGCATAGGGTGCGACGGTTTGATAGTAGTTGATGAGATCGCCTTTGGTGTAACCGTCGCGAGGCCACAAGACTTTGTCGAGATTGGAGAGCGATAGGTCGCGATTTCCAACGCGCACCTCGACCCGCTGCGCGGCGCTCACGAATGCTCCGGAATTTCGGCCACAACCTCGGTGGCCGTTTTGTCGGGCCGCAACCCCAGATAGGCCGGCTGGCGCAGATAGCCGTCGCGCGTCCACTCGGAGAATCGCGCCTCGACGACGAGCTCGGGTTTTACCCAATGCGCCGGCGAGTTAGCGATAACTTCATTTGAGAATGGCGACGACTTCCGTTCGAGTTTGCGCAGCCGTTCGTACAACTCCGCTAGAAGCTTAGTGCTGAAACCGGTGCCCACCGAACCGACGAAACGCAAAGACTTGCCTTGGTAGACTCCTAAAAGAAGCGCTCCAAAACCTTTGCGGCTGCCTTTGGGTTCGGTCCAACCGCCGACCACGAACTCTTGCTCGTATCCGGTCTTGATCTTCACCCAATCGCGGCTGCGCCGCTCTTGGTACGTCGAGGTTCGCTTCTTGCCGATGATGCCTTCGAGTTTATTTTTTCGCGCGCTGGCGTAGAGGGCTTTGCCTTTTTCCAGAACGTGTCCCGAGTAAAGCGCCAAACCGTCGTCGCGAATCATTCGCTCGAGCAGTGCCTTGCGCTCTTCCAGCGGTTTTGAGCGCAGGTCGGCGCCGTCGGCATAAAGTAAATCGAAGGCTACGTAGGTTAGTCCGACCGGCTTTCGCATCGCCTCTTGAAGGCGCTGAAACGACGATCGCCCTTTAGCATCGAGGCTGCAGATCTCGCCGTCCACGACGATCGGCACGCTGGCGAACGAGGCCGCAAGATCCTTGAGGTCCGGGAAGCGCCGCAACATATCGAGCCCATTACGCGAGACGAGCGAAAACGAGTCCTCTTCGATCGTACAGAGCGCACGATACCCGTCCCACTTGATTTCGAAGAGCCAGTCGGGATCGTCGAACGGCTCGTCCACCAAAGTGGCGAGCATCAGCGCTTTGGGATGCGGAATGGGATCGCGTTTGGCGCGCGTGCGCGGTTTCGCTGCCTTTGCACGATTGCTCGGCTTCGACTGCCACGTGCGCGCCCGCGGATCTTTCGCTACATCGGCTAGCGTTTTTCCGCTCTTGACGGATTCGGGATGATCGGCTGGATCGTAGCTGGGATCGTCGTACTGATCGCGATCTTTGACGAGCAGCCACGGCTCGCCGCTTTCGCCTTCACGCGGCTTGATTTTGACGAGCGTGAACTCGCCCTTGAGCTTCTTACCATGAAGAACGAACTTGATCTTTCCTCCGGCAATTTCGTCGCCCGGATCGTCGCCTTCGGCCAGTGTATACGTACCCTGGTCCCAAACGATGACGCTCCCTGCGCCATATTGTCCGGCAGGAATGTTTCCCTCGAAATCGCGGTAGTCGAGCGGATGATCCTCGACGTGCATTGCCAAGCGGCGGTCGCCCGGCGCCAGCGTCGGGCCTTTCGGCACGGCCCACGACGCCAGCACGCCGTCGGACTCGAGCCGGAAATCGTAGTGCAGTCGCGTGGCGCGATGCATCTGCACCACGAACCGCATGCGTTTTGACGACCGCGGTGCCGGCGCCGCTCGCCCGCTCGGCTCGGGCGTCTGTGCGAAATCGCGCTTCTTATGATACGTCGCCAGCGAGCCGGGACGCGTCGACTGCGGCTTCGTCTTCTTTGAAGGCATGGCGGGTGGCCTTCGACGCTCCTGCGCGCTACTCTTAGACGGCAATGGCGTATACGATCGGCGGCCTAGCTCTCGCGCTCGGCATTACCATTGCGGCAGCGCTGCGCAGCCGCTCGGCCGGCGGATTCTATGCCGAGCAATGGTACGGAATGAGCGCGGCCATACACCGGCGCTACGCGGCGGTGAGCCTGGCGTTTGCCGCTTTCTTTGCCGTGGCGTACGCGTACCGTCTAACCACGGCGGGAATTGCCGGTCTGGCGCTGTATGCGTTGATTGCCGTGTTTTATCTTTCATCGTTTCTACGAGGCGCTCCCGATCGCGATGAGTGAATTTCGATTTTCCCCACGCGCCAACCGCGCAAACGAAATCGCGTGGCAGCCCTGGGGGCGCGACGCCTTCGATCGCGCCACGCGCGAAGACAAGCCGATTCTACTCGCGATCTCGGCGGTTTGGTGCCATTGGTGTCACGTGATGGACGAAACGACATACTCCGATGCGGGCGTGATCGAGACGATCAACAGGCGCTTCGTTCCGGTGCGCGTCGACAACGACCACCGCCCCGACGTTAACGCTCGCTACAACATGGGTGGCTGGCCGACGACGGCATTTTTGGCGCCCGATGGAACGACGCTTACCGGTGCCACCTACCTGCCCCCGCAGCAGATGCGGCGCGCCCTCGAAGAGGTCGCCGACTTCTTTCGCGAGCACAAACACGAGATCGCCGAACGCATCGTCAAGGCAACCGAAGCGCGCGGGAGCGTTGCGCCCTCGCCGCCCGAAGATATCGATCTCGACGCCGCCCCGATCGCGCGCCTGCTCGAAGACCTCCGCGCAAGCTTCGACCACGAATACGGCGGATTCGGCAACGAGCCCAAGTTCCCGCAACCCGAAGTGCACGAGTTCTTGATCGACGAATGGCGCCACGGCGGCGGTCAGGATTTACACGACATGGCGGCGCGCACGCTGTTGG
>CAZMPP010000166.1:0-6445 GCA_964568035.1 uncultured bacterium | reverse complement strand
AGCGCGAGCGGCGCGTACCACTCGAGCTCTGGGACGAGTTGCGCGCGCGAGGCTATCTCTCGCTCGCCGCGCCGGTGGAATACGGCGGCCGCGGCATTCCCTTCACGCGCTACCTGGAGCTGATCGAGCTCTTCTCGATGGCGCACGCCTCGATCCGCATGATCGTCCACGTCGTCAACGGCACGTGGCGCGCGATGGACCGATTCGTCGACGACGAGAAGCGACGTAAGTTCGTGATTCCCTCGGTCAAAGGCGATATCAAGATCGCTTTCACGCTCACCGAACCGACTGCCGGCACCGGCGCCGACCTTCGCTGCAGCGTCGAACGCGAGGGCGAGACCTACTTTCTCAGCGGCGAAAAACACCTCATTACCTTCGGAACGATCTGCGATTACTGGCTGCTCTTTGCTCGCCTCGCCGGCACGCGTGGCGCGCAGGGAACCGTCGCGTTGCTGGTCGATCGCCACTCGCCATCCGCCGTCGTCGAGGCCATGGACGAATCGATGGGCGTGCGCGGGACCGATCACGCGCGCCTTCATTTCGAACGCACGCCGGTCCCTGTGGCGAATCGAATTGGTGCCGAAGGCGACGGGCTTGCGGTAGCACTGGGCGGCTTCTTGACCCCGAGCCGAATCTCGGTCGCGATGAGCTGCGTTGGGTTGGCACGTCGCGCCGCCGAGCTGGCCATCGAATACGCCGGAAAGCGCGAGACGTTCGGCAAGACGCTGGACCAGCGTCAAGCTATTCGCTTCATGATCGCCGAGAATGCAACCGACATCGAGGCGGCGCGCCAACTCGTTCTTCACGCGGCACGGCGTTGGGAGGAAGGGAGTTCCGATGCGGCGATGCTCTCGTCGATGTCGAAACTGCAGGCCGTCGATATGCTGACGCGCGTCAGCGATAAGGCGCTGCAGATTCACGGCGGCATCGGTTTTTGGCAGCCCAATGCAATCGAACGCGTCTACCGCGACGCGCGCGCGCAACGCTTTGAAGAAGGGACTAACGAAATCCAGAAAACCGTTATCGCTCGCGAAATCCTCGATCGGAGCGTTACGTAGTGAGCCGTCGCTTCGATGGAAAAGTCGCGCTGGTTACCGGCAGTTCCCGCGGCATCGGCCGCGCGCTGGTGCTGACGCTGGCGCGCGAGGGCGCGTCGATCGTCGTGAACTATAATCGCAACGCCGATCTTGCCGCCGAAACCGTACGCGAGCTCGAAGCGCTCGGTTCGCGCGCCATCGCCGTCGCGGCCAATGTGGAGATGCCCGAAGAGATCGACGCCCTCTTCGAGCGGGTCGACGCCGAATTCGGGCGTTTGGACTGCTTCGTCTCCAATGCCGCAGCGAGCTCGTTCAAAAAGATCGTCGACCTTAAAGCGCACAATCTCGACCGCTCCTTCGATCTCAACGTCCGCGCTTTTGTGTTGGGCGCGCAGCGCGCGCTCAAGCTGATGAACGGCGCCGGCCGGATCGTCGCGCTCTCCAGCTACGGCAGCATTCGCGCCTACCCGACCTACGCAAATCTTGGTTCGAATAAAGCCGCCATCGAAGCGCTGGTACGCTACATGGCGGTCGAGTTCGCGCCGTTCGGCGTCAACGTCAACGCGGTCAACGGCGGATTGATTGACACCGAGTCGTGCGGCTATTTCTACAACAACGTTCCGGGCATGGCGCCGATCGACTCGGTGCTCTCGAAAATCCCGAAGGGCCGGATGGGCAGCCCGCAGGAGGTCGCGGATACGATTGCCTTCCTGCTCGCGCCGGAGTCGGAATACATTACCGGTCAAACGATCTGCGTGGACGGTGGGTTGAGCGTTATCGCACCGCCGTTTTACTCGGACGTCTCGCCGCCGCTCACCCTAACGTAATTTCTTCTATGTTCGAGCACGCGCTGCGGCCCGGCTCGATCGGCGGGCTGCGCCTTCCCAATCGCGTCGTGATGGGCTCGATGCATCTCGGCATTGAATCCGACGCGGGTGCGCTGGCCGCATTTTACGCCGAGCGGGCGCGCGGCGGCGTAGGTTTGATCGTCACCGGCGGCTCGGCGGTGAGCCGCACCGGCGCCGGCGGCCGTAACTACAGCTTCATCAACGACGCGGCGAGTGCGGAAGTGCTTTCCGGGGCGGCACGCGCCGTGCACGAAGCCGGCGGACGCATCGCGCTGCAGCTTTTTCATGCCGGACGCTACGCTTACGAGTCGTCGTTCGGTCTACAACCGGTCGCGCCGTCGGCCGTGCCGTCGCGCTTCTCGCCCGACCCACCGCGCGCGCTCGACGAGCCGGAGATCCTCGAAACGATCGACGACTTCGCGCGCGGCGCGGCCCAGGCTAAAGCGATTGGTTTCGATGCGGTCGAGGTTATGGCGTCGGAAGGATATCTACTCAACCAGTTTCTCTCGCCGCTCACCAATCGGCGCGACGATGCGTGGGGTGGCGACTTCAAACGCCGCAGCCGGCTGCCGCGCGAAGTGCTCAAGGCAATCCGCGCTCGCACCGGCGCCGATTTTCCCGTGATTTTTCGCATCTCCGGAGCCGATCTGATGAACGGCTCGACCACCGCGGAACAGACGCTGGAGTTCGCGCGAAGCCTGGCATCCGACGGCGTCGATGCGCTTAACGTCGGCATTGGCTGGCACGAATCCGCCGTTCCGACCGTCCAGCACTTGGTGCCGAGCGGAGCCTGGATTCCATATGCTGCGGCGATCAAGACCGCCGTTGGCGAAGTCACGGTCATCGCCAGCAACCGCATTAACAACTTAGCGGCGGCCGACGCGGTGCTCGCCGCCGGAAGCGCCGATTTCGTTTCGATGGCGCGGCCCTTTCTCGCGGACGCGCGGATCGTGGCAAAAGCCGCGCTCGCGCGTCCCGAACTCGTCGACACTTGCATCGCTTGCAATCAAGCTTGTATCGATCGGTCGTTGCTGGACGAGCCGGTCTCGTGCATGGTCAACCCGCGCGCGGGACGCGAGCTCGACTTTCCCGAGAACGCCACGACGCGCCGTAAGCGTCGCTTTGCCGTCGTCGGCGGCGGTCCGGCGGGAATGGAATCGGCCCGCGCCCTTTCTGCACTGGGACATGCGGTCGTGCTCTTCGAGTCGCAGAACGAGCTAGGCGGACAGTTCCGCATGGCGCGGCGCATACCGGGCAAGGGTGACTTCGGGGAAACGATTCGCTTCTTCAACAACGAGTTGGCGCGGCTGCACGTCGACGTGCGGCTCAATCATCGCGTCGAAGACAGCGCGGCGCTGCACGGATTCGACGGCATCGTGCTGGCCGCCGGCGTGGCACCGCGCCGCGTAGAACTCGCCGGCCACGATCTTCCCCACGTCGTCTCGTATGCCGACGTGCTGCTTTACGACGCCCCCGTCGGAGAGCGTGTTGCGATCGTCGGCGCCGGCGGCATCGGCGTCGATATCGCTCACTATCTTAGCTTCGGGCAGACCGGCGTCGACAACACGGCTCGCTTTTTCTACGAGTACGGTTTGGCGGCGCCGCCGGACGGCGCGCTGGTGGTGACCGGGCGTAAAGCGGTATCGCTAATGCGCCGCGGACGAACGCTCGGGCAAGGCATCGGTAAGACCACGCGATGGGCGGTCCTGCAAGCGCTGCGCAGCGCCGGGGTCGAGACGTATCCGAACGTGACGTACGAAGCGATCGTCGCCGGCGGAATACGCATCCGTGACGCCGGAGGCACGCCGCGCACGATCCCCGCCGACACCGTAATCATAGCCGCGGGCCAAGAGCCCAACGACCTGCTTCTTCCCGCAATCCGCGAACTCGGCGTACCGTTTCGCGTCATCGGCGGAGCAAAAGAAGCTTCCGAGCTCAACGCAGTCCGCGCCTTCGACGAAGGCCTTCGCGCCGCACACGAACTTGACGTGGGCTAAGGGCTTATAAAGCCTTGATCAGTGATTGCAGTTGTGAAACGTGATCGGCAAAGGCGTCGCGGCCGCGTTGCGTGAGGCGGTAGCGCGTTTGCGGGCGCTTGTTCACGAAGTTCTTCTCCTCTTCGACGTATCCCGCTTCAACGAGCTTTCCGAGGTGTGCGCCAAGATTTCCGCCGGTTACGTCCAGCGACCGCGCCAGCTCGGCAAAGGCGACCCAGTCGTAACTCAACAACTCGGCGACTACGCCCAAGCGAACTTTCGACAGCAACAGCTCGTCCATTCTCTAGCGCCGGTTCAGTCGCGCGCGAGCAGTTCGCTCACACCGAATCCGGCATAGCCTACCAGCATTCCAGCCGCGAGAATGTAGGCGGCGAATGGATGGGCGAAGTTTGCGACGATCAGCGAAACGACGACGAGCACGCCGGCAATTTGCGCGCGGCGATTGCCGTGCATGCCGATGTAGAGCAGCACGATCGCTTCGGCGACGCTCCAGACTGCTGCCGATGCAAGGCCGGCGAAAATATTGAAGACCGCGACGTCGGCGACGAAGGCCATGCCCAGCGTCAGCCACAGAACGTTGAAGAACTCGCGCTGGAGCAGCGAGCTGCGCTTGAGTACGCTGCGAGTCAGACGTCCGCGCACGATCGAGAAGAGTGCACCGGCAAGCAGCACGACCGGAACCGTCCACAATGCGCTCGCCGGAAGCCCGCGGTGCCCGACCGTATCGGCGAGGATCGTCACGTACGCCGAAATTACCCCCCAGACGATGAAGTACTCGCCGCCCGTGCAAAGGCGCTGATGCGACTCGGCCAGGATCCGGTCGACCATTTCAATGTGGTCGCGCGCTTCGGTAGCGTCGATCCGCTGCATCTTAAAGCTCCCGCATTGCCAGCGCGATTCCGGCGAGGAGCGCCCCGGCCCAAACGAGGCCCTGGGCTAAGGGGCGCCCGCCGGCCATCTGCCAGAGCGTCGCAACGGCCCACCCATAGACCAACCAAACGAATACCAGCTTCCCTAGGCACGGCACCGGACGAGGAAGGACTCGATGCATGAGGCTCATCTCCAGACTATTCTATTTTTCAGAGTAATCTGACGATATCATCCCACCGACCTGGTGTCAAGACGCGTTGACGCTGGCCTTCGCTCCTGGTATCGTACCGAAGGCATGTTCGCGATTATTGAGTCCGGCGGCAAACAGTATCGAGTTGCCGAGGGTGATATCATCCGCTGCGATCTGATCTCCGATGAGGTCGGGTCGGACGTTACGTTCGACCGCGTCGTCCTCGCCGGCGACGACGACGCGCTGAAGGTGGGGACCCCGACGCTCGACGGCGCCACCGTTACGGGAACGGTCCTTCGCCAAACCAAGGCCAAGAAAATTCTCGTCTTCCGCTACAAGCCGAAGAAGCGCGTCCGCAAGCTCAACGGCCACCGCCAGCCGTACGCGGAAGTCAAGATCACGAAAATCGCGCTGCCCTAGCGCGCCAAGCCCCCACAATCCACGTGCTCCAGGTTACCTTTCTCCGCGACGGCCGCGGTCAATTTCGCGCGTTTTCCGCACGCGGTCACGCCGACTTTGCCGAGCACGGTGAGGACATCGTCTGCGCGGCCGTTTCGGCGATTCTTCAGGCCGCTCGTCTCGGGTTGGAGCGCCACGCCGGCATCGCCCCCGCAGCCGTACAAAGCCCGGGGGAGATGGAACTGGGCTGGAGCGCAGCCGACGCGGAACTCGAGAGCGTGCGCGCCATCGTGGCCACTGCGGAAATGGCGATCGACGAGATCGCCCGGCGCTATCCGGAGCACGTCCGGCTGACAATCTCCCCTCAAGGGTAACAATCTCGGCCCGGCACGGGTAAGTATCTCGGCAAACCGAAGGAGAGTACACGATGTCTGAAAGTTTTCGCACCACGCCATCCGACCAGCCCTGGTCGGGTTCGGCGAATCCCGGCAACGGCCATCAGGGCGGCTACGGGGACGACCAACACTCCGAAGACGACGCCGGCGAGGCCGGGAAAGTCGTGCTGGTCGGCATACTCGGCGGCCTGCTTTCAGCGGCCGGCTATATGATTTATCGCCGTCTTCCCGACGAGCAGAAGCAACGTCTGAACACCCAAGTACGCTCGGTGGTTCAGCAGCGCATTACCGAACTTCGACAGAATTTCAATATCTAGAGAAGAGCCCTAGGGCTTTTCAGCCTGGGGGATTTCCGGGTCGGATTCGATATGAGATGGCTGCGGTTCGGGGGTGTCGGCAGCGCGTTCCATCTCGGCGATAAAAGCGTGCGACGTGTTCTGAACCTCGCGCATGAAGCGCCCGGCCTGGCGCATGACCTTCGGCAGCCTCTCCGGGCCAAAGAGCAATAGGGCGAGCACGGAAACCACCAGGATGTCGGGCACCGAAAACATCGCCCCTCCTTTCCGGGCAGGCCCGGCGACTTCCGCCGGAAGGGCTTACCTGGGCAGCCGTGCAAGCATCAGGACCCCTCGTGAAGATCATCTATACGCGTGGCAACCGGACCGAAACGCTCGCTTCGCTCGCGACCTTGCGTAAGATCCTCAACCGG
>CAZMPP010000165.1:0-6454 GCA_964568035.1 uncultured bacterium | reverse complement strand
GGAAAAAGCAAACCACAGTGTCGTCAGGAGTGCGATGGCGCGGCTCGCGCCGAACTGACGGGCGATTCCGTACGCGGCGACGCAGGCGACGGCGATGGCGATCCCGCTCATCGCGTTCATGCGCCAAGCGACCGTGGAAATTGCGACGGCATGCGACCACACGTAGCCGAGCATAACGTAGAGCGGAAAGCCCGTCGGATGCGTGATGCCCAGGATGTACGGGACGCCTTGCAGCTCGGCCGTGTCCCACGAGGCCGGTTCCCACGACGCGCTTACCGCAAAGGCGGCCGCCGGCACGACGAATGCCGCGACCGGCGCGAGGCGCGCCGCGGTCAGGCGCGCCGCGTTTAAGCGAGCGTCGGCAATGGTAACGATGGCCGCGTCGAGAGATCCGGACGCACCTCGACGTATCCTTCGAGCGCGCGGTCCATTAACTGAAGGGCGAGCTCCATCTGCGGATCCTTGGCGTCGCGATAGTCGTGCGGCGGAATATCTACGTCGTAATCGGGATCGGTGCCGTAATTTTCCACGCGCCATCCGACGTCGACGAACCAGAACGAGAACTCGGGCTGCGTCGTCAACGTGCCGTCGACGAGGTGGTGGTACGGATCGATACCGATGACGCCGCCCCACGTCCGCTTGCCGACCAGCGGTCCGAGCTTGTAGAGCTTGAAGCAGTGGCTGAAGATGTCGCCGTCGGAACCGGCAAACTGATTGGTGAGCGCGACGATCGGACCGCCGACCGATTCGGGCGGATAGGGCACCGGCGCGCCGTAGCGGGGCGTGTCGTAACCGACGCGCTTGCGGGCCAGCTTCTCCAGCAGCAGCGGCGAGACGTGTCCGCCGCGATTATAACGAACGTCGACGATGAGGCCCTTTCGGTCGAACTCGCTGAGATAGCCGCGATGAAACTCGGAGAAACCCCATGGCCCCATGTCGGGGATGTGGAGGTAGCCGACGCGTTCGCCGGTGCGTTCGTGCACCAGCTTGCGGTTGGCTTCGACCCAGGCGCGATAGCGCAGCGCCGCCTCGCTGGCGAGAGCCGTGACCAGCACGGTGCGTTCTTCGCCTTTGCGCGCGCGCAGCGTCACCGAGATGTTCCGTCCGGCCGCGTTGACCAGCAGACGATCCGGCGTCACGTCGCGCGAGAGGCGTTTCCCGCCGATGGCAACGATGCAGTCGCCTTCGTGAACGTCGTGCCCGGGCTCGGCCAACGGCGAATCGTGCTCGCGATTCCAAGAGTCGCCGCGATAGATCCGCTCGATGCAGTATCCTCCGCGATCTTCGTCCCAGCGCAAGTCCGCGCCGAAAAAGCCCCGCTGATACTGCGGCGGTTCGCGATAGTCGCCGCCCCACTCGTAGGCGTGGGACGTGCCGAGCTCGCCCTGCATCTCCCAAATCAAATCGGAGAGCTCGCCGCGCGTGCGAACGCGCGGCAGTACGGAAGCATAGCGGTCGAAGACCCGATCCCAGTCGATGTCGCTCATGTCTTCGACCCAGAACTGTTCGGTCTGCAGCCGCCACGCTTCGCGATACATCTGCGACCACTCGTCGCGCGGAACGATCTCCACGCTGGCGCGCTCGAGTTCGATCCAGCCGCTGCGGCGGCCCGGTTCGGGCGGCGGCTTCTGCTCGTCGCCTTCTTCGGGAAGATCGCTGAGGGCGTCGACGGCACGCAAACGGTCGCGCGACCGGTAGACCAGCGTGCGCCCGTCGCGGCCGATCTCGATCTCGTCGACTTCAGTGGCGAGCGTCGCCAACCGCTGCTGGTCGAAATCATAGGCCATGAGCGTACCGTGGCCTTCGCTGTCGAGATCCTCGCGGCGCACCGGCTTGATGCCCTTGACGGGAAATCGCGTGAAGAGCGCACGCTCGCGCGCCGCAACGATCTGGCCGTATTCGCCCTCGTCTACCGGAAAGCCGAGCACGCGTCCGCTGATGCCGGCGAAGTCGATCGAAACGTCCGGCATTTTCTCCGGTTTGTGGTTCGAGCGTTCGCGTTCGCGAGTGTGCTCGTGGTGGATCGGCTTGGGCTTGGGAACGAACGGCGACGACACGTCGTCGCGTAAGGTGACGACGAACGGGCGGCTCGCCTGTGGGAAGCTCAAATCGAACTGCAGCGCGTCGTAGACGGGGTTAAAATCGCGCGTCGAGATGAAGTACAGATAGTTGCCGTCCGGATCCCAAACCGGCGAGCGATCGATGCGCAGGGCCGAAGTGATGTCGTGCACTTTGCCCGAGCGGACTTTAACCACGCGGATGATCGACGTTCCCTGCGCCGGCCACCACACGTAGGCGATGAAGCGTCCGTCGGGCGAGAAGGCCGGCTCCTCGATGCGGTGCGTCGGGCAGGTGTCGACCACGCGCACGTTCCCGTCGTCGAGATCGAGAATGCATAGCTCGTGCCGGTGATTGGCGAAAGCGACGACGCGGTCGGAAGGCGAGCAGATCAGGTCGGTCACGCGTCCGATATCGCCGCTGGTAACGAGCTTCGCTTCGCTCGATGCGTCGGCGCGGCAGACGCCGATCTGTTCGTATCCGTTGACGTCCGTAACGTAGACGAGATGCTCTCCGTCGGCGAGCCATTGCGTCAGGCGCGTGCGCGCGCCGCTTCCCGAGCCGTGTCGCGTCACTGCGCCTTCGAAAAGCGGCATCGTGAACTGCTGCCCGCGCGAAACAAAGGCGAGCTGCGTGCCGTCGGGGTGAGGCGCGAATCCCTCGAGCGACTCGGCTGCATTTTCAAAGCGGCGCACCGTTTGCGGTGCGGTCGAGTGCGTATGAACTTCGACCGGCGAGACCGCGTCGGCAGCGATGTCGTAAAACGAAATGGTGCCGCCGTTGGAGTAGACGATGCGTTTGCCGTCGGTAGAGGGAAAGCGAACGTAATACTCGTTCTCGTTGGTGTGCCGGCGCAGCTCGCCGCCGTCCAGCGCACACGAATAAATGTTCCCGATGCCTTCGTGATCGGACAAGAAGTAAATGCGATCGCCGATCCACATCGGCCAACACGGATTCCCGTCGGGCAGGGGAAGTCGCGAGAAGATGGCGCTGCCCATCGCATCGACCCAAATCTCGCCCGCGGTCCCACCGCGATAGCGCTTCCAACGCGCCGGGTCCGCCGCGTTGCGTCCAATAACCATTCGGCCGCCCGGCCCGAAAGCGAGCGAGCGGGCGTGCCCTAGATTTAGCTCGCGCGGCGTGCCTCCGTCGCGGGGGACGGCGAAGGGTCGCGTTTCGCCCTCATACCAGGTGGTCGGATTCGCGCAGAAATAAATCTCGCTGCCGTCCTCGCTCCAGCCGATCGTCTGCGCGAGCGTGGCGCCGAGAAATGTGAGGCGGCGCGGCTCGCCGCCACGCGACGGCATCACGTAGATCTCGGGATTTCCCTCATCCGTGGAGATGAAAGCTATCCATGCGCCGTCCGGCGAGATGCGCGGAAACGAACAACTTCCGAAACTGACCGTCAACCGAACGCCGTCGCCTCCGCTCGCCGGGACGGCCCAAAGATCGTCCTCGCAAACGCAGACGATGCGGTCGCCCGCTATCGACGGATAGCGGTAATACCCCTGATCCATAAGACCAAGCTTGGCGAAAGACTATGCGCCTTCCCTTGGAAGTTTTACGATAGCGGTTTGCCGCGTTAGGGGCGGCGAGGAATTACGCCGCCGGTCGAATGCAGAAGCCTCCCGAGCGTCGCGTCGAGCTCGGCCGCATTTTGAATCTGGGTGATGTAGGGCACCAGCGTCGGGGTCGTGGAGCGGACTTGAAAGGGCAGAATCGGTCCGCGCCAGGCGAATTGGGTCGCCGAATCGCCGGCCAGGCTGCGAAAAAATAACTCGGCGCCCAATGCATTGGCCCAGCCGAATTCGTCGCGCGTGTACCGCCAATACCCGTCGGGATAAAAGCTTTCGTGGATCAACCCGCTCTCGCCGTCGGTTTCGGCCAGCGTGGTGATCGCCGTCGCGACTTCGATCGACGACGTTGCGGTAAGGGCGCGTCCGATGATGCCGAGCGGCCAGACGAAGCCATAGGGCGTATGCGGGCTGCCGAGCCCTTGCGCGTACCGCCCGGCAAAATAGTACGGATTGTCCATGCTCAAAGCAAACTTACGCGTGGCCAAATAGGTCGCGTCGAATGCGGAACACCAGTCGATATACGGCAGCGTCGTGAGATTGGGAATGTTGGCGTCGTCCATCAGATTGTAGTGTCCGTAACCATCGGTCTCATACGCGTACATCCAGACGTGCCGGTCGGTATTGTAAAATCGCCCGTATCGCTCGATCCCGAGCTGCACGCGCGCGCCGGCCGATTGCGCCGCGTCCGCAAGGTGGGCGTCGCCGTAGCCTTCTTGCGCGAGCTGCACGATGTCGCGAAGCGCGACCACTGCTAGCGCGTTGGCTGGAACGTTGAACGCATAGCGGACCGCGTCGTCAGAGGGCCGGAAGGCGCTCCAGATTAACCCCGTCGCTTCGTTGAAGTTCGGATCGCTGTAAGTCCTCTGCGGATATCGGTAATGACTGCACTCCCGGTGGCGCTGCTCGCAGCGATAGGTCGTGACGATCGACGTGAGGGCGCGGTGCAGATCTTTGCTGAAGACGGTGCGGTCTCGCGTCGAGCGCCAGTAAACCGAAGCGAGCACGGCGAGCCAGGCCGGAGAGTCGACTTCCCACTTTCGTTCCCAAACGCCGTAGTCGGCGGTCAGCGCGTTGGCGTACGGATCGGTGATTACGTTGCGGGCGTTGCGATGGATCACCCCGACGAAGCGCTCGCGGAGCACTGGAAAGGCCGCCTGATAGCGTATGTACGGAATCGTCTGCGCGGAGGAATCGCGCAACCACATCGCCGGGATATCGCCCGTCTGCACGTACGTGGTAGCGTCGTCTTCCAAGAAGAAGTCGCGCAGCAGCGTGTGAAAAAGCGTCTCGGTCTTAATGTCGCGGACCCGCTTACCGGTCAGCGGGACCACGAGCGTCGCGGCCGGCGCGGCTTGCGGCCATGCAAACGCGACGACCGCGCCGAGCGTCAAGAGCGCCGCACAACGCGATGCGAACGATTTCACTGCGCGGGTAGTTGGCTTCGAGGAAGGTCCGCTCTTGCTTAATGCTAAGAGAGAGGAGCTTTGACCGCCTACGCCGAGCTGCTACGCGATTTCGAAGCGCGCAAGCCGCGCGCGCTGGCGCGCGCGATATCGCACGCCGAATCGGGACGTGGCCGCGAGCTGGTGCGCGCGTTATTTGCTAAGACCGGCCGCGCCATGACCATCGGCCTCACCGGGCCGCCCGGCGTCGGCAAGTCGACGCTTGCCTCCGGATTGGTGCGTAAGGCGCGTGCACTGAAGAAGAGCGTCGGCGTCGTTTCGGTCGACCCCAGCTCGCCATTCTCGCACGGCGCGTTGCTCGGCGATCGCATTCGCCTTACCGAGCACTTCACCGACGAGCTGGTTTTCATCCGGTCGATGGCCAGCCGCGGGCATCTCGGCGGACTCTCCGGCGCGACGGCCGACGCGGTGATGCTGATGGATGCGTTCGGTCTGGACGTGGTCCTAATCGAAACGGTCGGCGTGGGACAGAGCGAGGTTGCCGTTGCGGAGCTGGCCCAGACGACGCTGGTGGCGTTGCAGCCCGGCAGCGGCGATTCAATTCAGGTGCTCAAAGCCGGCATCATGGAGATCGCCGACGTTTTTGTCGTTAACAAATCGGACCACCCGATGGCCGACCAGCTGCGCCGTGAGATCCGCTCGATGATGGAGATGCTGCAGTTTACCGGCTGGGTTCCCGAACTCGTCGCGACGCAGGCACTCTCCGGAGACGGAGTCGACGAGCTCTGGAACGCCATCGAGCGTCACATGGCCTATCTCAACGAAACGGGCGAAATCGAACGACGGCGCCGCGACGCATTCGTTCACCAAGTACGCCAGCTTGCGCTCGGGCGGCTGGAGCGGCGACTCGATCGCGAGCTGCAAGACGACGCGCGCGCCGGCGTCGATCCCTACGAAGCGGCCGATCGCGTTCTAGCGTCACTGGGCCTTTCTTAGGGAGAATATGGCCTGGCGTCGAAAAACTCGGCCGCTATGGCCAAGATGATCGAGCGCCCGACCGGGCTCTGGGCGCGGCATGGTCCGGGTTCCGGTGCGGTCGACCGGACGATTTCAGACGTTCCGCTAAAAGTCGCCTACGAGCCGCTTGACTCGGTTGCGGCCGATACGGCCGCGCCCGGTGACTATCCGTATACGCGCGGCATCCATCGCAACGGCTATCGCGACCGTTTATGGACGATGCGCCAATTCGCCGGCTTCGGCACCGCCGCGCAGACTAACGACCGCTATCACTTCCTGCTCGAGCAGGGCCAGCACGGGCTCTCGGTTGCTTTCGACATGCCGACGCTGATGGGTTACGACTCCGACGCGGCGCAATCGCGCGGCGAGGTCGGCAAGTGCGGCGTCGCGATCGATTCG
>CAZMPP010000164.1:0-6495 GCA_964568035.1 uncultured bacterium | reverse complement strand
GAGTGAGGTCTTCGTCCCCGACGTACCGGGCGGTGCGTCGCAGCCCCACGGATAGCCCGTTGGATTGTCGATGACGCTGGCCGTTCCGCTGCCGTACGGCACGACGGTACCGGCGGCAATCAAATCCTGATGACCCGTGAACGAACCGCTCCCTTGAGTTTGAAATAGATTATCCGCCAAAACGTACTGCATCGCCATTTGCCAATACTCTTGAATGTCGGACTGCTGTACGTATTCGTAGGGGCCGGTGCAATCAATCTTGCTGCTGGCCGGAACGTAGCTGAGATCGAAGCCGTCCATGAGCCCGTTGTCGAGGTCGACGAGATATCCGGCCGGGCGGTTTGGATCCGGCGCCTGGTAACGATGCTCGTAATCGTTACCGGTTGCCAGTGGTTTCTCGGCGAGCGGCGTGGACGTAGCGTATGGATACGGACACTGCCCTTGCAGCGCCGGCGGAACGGCCTCCAGTTTACCGACCGTCGTGCCGTTTGCTCCGGGAAAGGTTGCGAAAAGATTATCGAAGCTGCGGTTCTCTTGTATGACGATGATGACGTGTTTGATCGGCGAAGCGCCTGCAGGACTGCGGTGTTGCGGCAGCAGCTCCGTCACGCCCGGCGAGCCGCCGCCCGCGCAAGCGATGAGGCCCGCGCACGACACTATCAACACAAGCAGCCCACGAGAAGCGCGCATAGGCCCGATTGTTCTCTGGATGAAAGCGGCCTGCCTTTGCGGAACCGGTTGACAATGGAGAGTCCGCGCGTCCTCCGCGCAACGCTTGCTTTCGCCGTCATTGCTGCGCTCGCCGCGTGCAGCCGCGCGATGACTACGGTTCCCAATGCCGTACCGGTTCCGCACCTGCGCGTTGAAGCGAACGCTACGTCGCCGATCGAACACGTGGTCGTGCTGATTCAAGAGAATCGCAGTTTCAACAACTTCTTCGCCACGTATCCCGGAGCCGACGGCACGAAGACCGCAACGGTTGCCGCGGAGGCCGCGTGCAACCCCCCAATTAAAGCCGGAACCCTGGCACTTAAGAAGGCGAAGCTCGTCCTGTCGCACGATCTCAATCATCGGTACCTCGGCTTCAGCACGGCCTTTAACGGCGGCAAGATGGATTCGTTCGACCGCGTCAAGCTGCAGGACGGCAATCCCGAGTGCCGGCTACCGTACGTCTATACCGATCCCGAGCAAATTCAGCCGTATTGGATGATGGCGCAGCAGTACGTACTGGCCGAGCACATGTTCGCGACGCACGGCAGCGGCAGCTTCATCGCACATCAGGATCTGATTCGCGGCAGCACGCAGATCGACGCCGGCAATAGTTTGATCGATAATCCGACCGGCCAGCCGTGGGGCTGCGATGGGAAGAGCGGGACCAAGACTTCGCTGATCACCGCCGGCAATATCGTCAAGCGCGCCGTAGGGCCGTTTCCCTGCAGCCGCAATTTCCCCGACCCCAACGCGTACAATACGCTGCGCGACCTGCTCGACGCGAAAATGGTCTCCTGGCGATACTACGTTCCCAAGCTCGGTACGAACTACGGCGATTTGATGAACGCCTTCGACGTGATTGCTCCGGTGCGTTATGGAGCTGAGTGGAAGACGAACGTCGTCTGGCCGCAGACCGAGATACTGAACGATATCTCCAACGGCTCGCTGCCCGCGGTATCGTGGGTCATTCCCACCGAGCCCGATTCGGATCATCCCGGCGAATCGGTCGATCACGGCCCCGCCTGGATCGCGAGCATCGTTAACGCGATCGGCGAAAGCCCCTACTGGGGTTCGACGGCGATCGTCGTGGTGTGGGACGACTGGGGCGGCCTTTACGATAACGCAGCGCCGAAGCAATATCAATTCGGCGAGCTAGGATTTCGCGTTCCCGCACTAATCGTTTCGCCGTACGCTAAAGCAGGCTACATTTCCAAGACTCGCTACGAGTTCGCCAGCATTCTAAAGTATATTGAAAACAACTGGAAGCTGGGCTCGCTGGGAACGACCGACCGGCGAGCCGCCAGCATCCTAGATTGCTTTAACTATCATCAGCGGCCGATTCAGTTCCAGCCGATCCCTTCGGAACTCAATAGGGAGTACTTCATGCACGAGAAGCCCTCGGGTCCGCCCGACGACGACTTTTAGCGATGCGCGTTTCTTACGTTTCGGCGATTTGCGCCACGGCCGTGCTTGCCGGATTGGCGGGGTGCGGCAGAGGCTTGAGCAGCAGTTCCATCCCGGCCAATGGCGCCGCCAAACGCCTCTCCGGTACCAGTTCGCCGATTCAGCACGTCGTCATCATGGTGCAAGAGAATCGCACCTTCAACAATCTCTTCGCCACCTATCCGGGCGCCGACGGCACGACGACGGCGACGGTTGCCGCCGAGCCGCAGTGCAGCCCGCCGATTAATGCCGGGAGTCTCCCGCTAACCAAGACGAGTCTCGTCCTTCCGTACGATCTCAACCATAAGTATGCCGGCTTTAAAACGGGATTCGATAAGGGGCGCATGGACGGGTTCGATAAAATCAAGAAACAGACCGGACGGCCCGAATGCTATGCACCGTACGTTTACACCGATCCCTCACAAATCCAGCCGTATTGGAGCATGGCCCAGCAATACACCCTCGCCGAGCACATGTTCACGACGCACGGCAGCAGCAGCTTCGCAGCACATCAAGATCTGATTCGCGGCGGCACGCAAATCAGCAAACAGTACAGCTTGATCGACGATCCGGGAAGCACGGTCTGGGGCTGCGATGCGAAGCCACACGCACGTACGTCGCTCATTACCGCCTCCGATAAAGTGCTGGTGGGCAAAGGCCCCTTCCCCTGCAGCAACGCGTTCCCCGATCAATCCTACGGATACAACACCCTGCGCGACCTGCTCGATGCTAAAGGCCTCTCGTGGAGATATTATGTCCCCAAGATCGGCGTCAATTACGGTAATCTGCTCGATGCATTCGACGTAATCGCACCGGTGCGTTACGGTTCCGAATGGGGCACCAACGTCGAGTGGCCGCAGACCGCAATTTTAAGCGACATCTCGGCGGGATCGCTAGCCGCCGTTACGTGGGTGATTCCAAGCGAGCCGGATTCCGATCACCCCGATGAAAAGGTCGACCACGGTCCGGCCTGGGTTGCGAGCGTCGTCAACGCGATCGGCGAGAGCCCGTTTTGGGATTCGACGGCGATCGTCGTCGTTTGGGACGATTGGGGCGGCCTGTACGATAATTTCCCGCCGCCGCAGTATCCGTTTGGAGAGCTCGGTTTCCGCGTCCCGGCCCTCATCATCTCGCCGTATGCCAAAGCCGGTCATATCTCGACGACGACTTACGAGTTCGGCAGCATCCTGCGTTACATTGAAGAGAACTGGAACCTCGGTTCGCTCGGCACCAGCGATGCCCGTGCCAACAGTCTTATCGACAGCTTCGATTACAACCAGCCTCCGATTCAGTTCCAGCCGATTACCTCGGAGCTGCGCAAGTCGTATTTTCTGCACGAGAAGCCCTCGCTGCACCCGCCCGACGACGACTTTTAGGTAGGGCGCCCAGACCCGGCACCGAATGGTCGGGCGACGCGGTATGTCCGTACTGGAGGGAATCTTGGCCTTTACCCGAGGGTATTTAACGTATGTGGCGGCAGGCGCGCTGATCGTTCTTTTGGCCGGCTGCAGCGGCGCGGCTCAGCCGGCGGCGCAGCACTTTATGCCGAGCGCGTTACACCCCCCCTCTAGCGGCAGCGGCGGCGACTTACTGTACATTTCGGATGCCGGCACAAACAAGGTTTACGTCTTTTCTTATCCCGACGGTGCGCTGGTGCAAACGCTGAGCGGTTTCCAAGATCCACTGCACGAGTGTTCTGATGCCGCCGGCAACGTCTTCATTGTCAACACCGGCAAGTCGGAGATTCTCGAATATGCGCACGGTGGCGACACTCCGATTGCCGCGCTGCGCGACGCAAAGCAGTTTCCAGTCGATTGCGCCGTAGATCCGGTAACGCACGACCTCGCCGTAACCAACTACGGTCAGAAACGCTCGCAATTGGGAAGCGTGTCTATTTACGCCAAGAGTAAGGGCACGCCGAAGAAGCATCGCGATCCTGCAACCATCGCATACTTGTTCTGCACTTACGACAATAAGGGAAACCTCTTCGTCACCGGCTTAGACTATAAATATAATCTCGTCTTTCTCGAGCTACCGCAAGGAAAGAGCGCGTTCGTAAAAATCGCACTCAAACAAGCGTTTTTGGGCTGGGGCGGCGTACAGTGGGACGGACAAAATATAACGATTGGGGACGGCGCCTCTACGGTTTATCGTTTCGCTATTCAGAACCAAACGGCCAAGAAGGTCGGCGTCGTTCAGCTCACGGGCGCCGTCAACGTTGCCTCGTACTGGCTTGACGGCGACCAGCTCATCGGCCCCGACGGCCCGAATGGCGGCAATCACGACGTCGGCGTCTGGAGTTATCCGGCCGGTGGCCAAGCGGTAGCAACGGTGAAAGGATCGTTCCAAAATCCCAGCGGCGTGACGATCAGCGTTGCCGGGTCGCATTGATGCGCATTCCGCTCTATCAGCTCGATGCATTTACCAGCGAAACTTTCGGGGGGAACCCGGCCGCCGTCTGCCCGCTCGAGAACTGGCTCGATGACGGCCTGCTTCAGGCCATCGCCGGCGAGAACAACCTCGCGGAAACCGCTTTCTTCGTTCCCGATGGCGACGGTTTTAAATTGCGCTGGTTCACCCCCACCGTCGAGGTTCAGCTATGCGGCCACGCAACGCTTGCGTCGGCATACGTTCTTTACAACTTCCTGAACTACGAGAAAGAAAGCATTGCGTTCCAGACGCGTTCCGGACGCCTCGAGGTCGCACGCGATGGCGACCGTCTGGTGCTCGATTTCCCGTCGCTTCGTCCGCGAAACGAACAGCTGCCGGCGCTGGTCGCCGACGCGATGGGCATTCTCCCGCAGGAGCTCTGGGGCGACGACCGCGCAATGGCGGTGCTTGAGGACGCGGTGCAGGTGCGCGACCTTCGCCCCAACATCGCCGCGATCGCGGCGTTGCCGATCGGCAGCCTCATCGTCACGGCTCCGGGCTTTCCCGGTGACTGTGACTTTGTCTCGCGTTACTTCGTCCCAAAATACGGCATTGACGAAGATCCCGTGACCGGCTCGGCACACTGCGTCCTCACGCCGTACTGGTCGGGCGTTTTAAACAAGCCCAAGCTCTTCGCGCGGCAGCTCTCTACACGGGGAGGGGAGCTCTGGGTCGAGGATTGCGGCGAGCGCGTTAAGCTTGCCGGCCACTGCGTGCCGGTCATCGAGGGCGCGCTGACGATCTCAGCCTAGAGCGCCGCATCACGGTTGGAGAAGCTTTGCCAGCTCGACGGCAAGCTGGTGACGATTTAAATACGGATCGGGCGCAGTTGGCGGCAGCTGCGCGTCCTTTGCCGCGGCCGCATCGTAGATCTGTTTAAAAGTCGCACCACCGAAACCGCCGTCGGTCAGTGCGAGAAGAAACGCCTGCGCTATGGCAGTTTCAAGCGCCGGCCCCTTGAGGTCGCGATTGAACCAGACGCTCATGGTTTTTGGTCCCGCCTGGCTCGCCGCAATGCCGGCGTAATGCCACTCAGGATCGTAGCCTGGCATATCGCTCGCCGGCTTTAGCGATACGACGATCGGTATCGTCGTGTCCTTAGGGTTGAGGGCGGTGTGCAGCGCGGTAAGCAGGTTCATAACGTCGGCGCTGGTTACCGTAGCACCATCGATCTGGACGTCGGCCGCCGCGGCCCGATCGGCCAACGCTGCAAACGCAACGAGCGTCAAAAAGGCCGCTGTTGCAAAGACTCTCTTCGAACGCATACCGTGCGGATTTCAAACCTCGGCGTTCGGACCCTTGCCCCGTAACGCAGGCAGGGAGCGTTCCAGGTCGGCGATGAGGTCGCCGGCGGCCTCCAAGCCGATGCTGAAGCGCACCAACCGGTGATCGTAAGACGGTCGTCCGTGCGAAGCGCTAATCGTATAGGCAACGGCGAGACTCGTCGTTCCGGCCCAACTGTATCCGATCTCAAAGAGCTCGAGCGCATCGACGAACGCGAAAACTTGCTCGCGCGTCGGGCCCGGTTTGAACACCACCGAAAAAACACCCGACGAACCGGTGAAGTCGCGCTGCCAAAACTCGTGGCCGGGACAGGACGGCAAGGCCGGATGCAGCACGAGGTCCACCTCGGGACGGCCGGCTAACCAGCGCGCAACTTCGAGCGCCGACTCCTCGATGGCGGCCAGACGCACGCCCAGCGTTTGCAGCCCCCGCAGTGCCAGGCTGCAATCGTCCGGCGACGCGGGACACCCAATTACTTGACGCGCGGCACCGATGCGCTCGTAGAGCGCTTCGTCGCGGACGGTAATCGAGCCGAGCAGCAGATCGCTATGCCCGCCAATATACTTGGTAATCGCCTGCATCGTGATGTCCATGCCGTGCGCGAAGGCATCGAAAAAGATTCCAGCC
>CAZMPP010000163.1:0-6517 GCA_964568035.1 uncultured bacterium | reverse complement strand
GCCGCCGCCTTCCAGCGTCGCATTGTTCGAGAGCGTTTCGGCGTCGACGGCGGCGTTGGTCGTCACCTGCAGGGTCGGGCGCAGCCCGACCGGCGCGGGCGTACCTTCGTCGGTGGCCTGCAGCTGCGGCAGGTCGCGCAGTTCCACCGGCGCCGTCGCAAACGTCCACGCCAAATCATGATCGAGAACGTCGCCGCTCAAATCGCGTAAGCCCGCCGACAACGTTACCGCGACGCGCGTGCCGATCGGAAGCGCGCGATCGGGAACGAAACCGATCATCCGTGGCGTAAGCACGGCAAAGTGTCCGCCCAGCTGCGGCTGGATGCTGATGTGGTCGAGCACCGCCCGCGGCCCCGGTCCCGAAAGTTCCTCGACCGCGGCTACCGGCTTGGCGAAGATCACGCGTATCTGCGCCAGCGTATCGGCCTTGTCGGTCGGCGAGACCGAAAGAATCCACGGCGGGGGCGAGGGCGAGGGCAGCGCGATAACCGGGGCGAGCGCCGCGGGGGCGTTGGAACGTTGGCCGTTGCATGCGACGATGGCGCAGACGGCGGCAAGCGACACAAAACCAGCGACGTGGCGACGCATGCGTGCGAGTGCTTTCGCGTCCAGAGGCAAACGTCCTAGGCTCACGGAACGCGATCCTCGTGGCAGCGCGTGCTCTCACGCTGATCGCGATTCTCGTTTCCGCCGGTGCGGTCGCGCTGGGCGTTGTCGCGTATTGCTTTGGAATCGATGCCGCCAGACTAACGACGCTTCGCGGCTCGGTAACCTACACCGACCGCAGCGGCATCGCACTGGGTACCGTGCTCGGTGCCGGCTCCGATCGCGCCGTTAGCGTACCGCTGCATGCCGTTTCGCCACGCTTTCTTGAGGCGATCGTCGCGGCCGAGGATGCGCGCTTCTGGCGCCACGGTTCGGTGGACGTGCGCGCGCTGCTCCGCGCGGCGCGAGATTACGCCATTTTCGGCGAGGCGCGCAGCGGTGGTTCGACGATTGCGATGCAGCTGGCACGACTCATCGACCCGGTTCCAAGCACGATCCGCGGAAAACTCGCGCAAATCGCCCTGGCCGAGCGCATCTCGATTCGCTCGAGCAAGGCGAGGGTGCTCGAAGCCTACGTCAATCGTGCCCCGATGGGCGGTAATCTCTACGGCGTCGAGGCAGGGGCGCGAACCTATTTCGGCGAGCCGGCCGCCGATCTCGATCTGGCGCAGGCTGCGCTGCTGGCGGCGATCCCCAACGATCCCGATCGTCTCGCCCCCGACGCGAATTGGAGCGCGCTGCGCCGCCGGCAGCACTTCATTCTGGAACGGATGGCGGCGTTAGGCGAGATCTCGGCAGCGCAAGCCGGCAGCGCCTTCGCCGAAACGCTCTCCGTGCGCCCTCGCGAACTCGGCATCGCCGATGCGACGCACGCACTCTTTTATCTGTACCGCAGCGCAGGCGCAGGCGCCGGCGGCGGACGCGTACGAACGACGCTCGATCGCGGCTTGCAGCGCTTCGTTGCCGCGCAGACCGAAGACGTGGTCGGCGCGCTGCACGATTTTCACGTTACCGATGCGGCGGCGCTGGTGGTCGACAACCGCAGCGGCGAGATTCTCGCCTACGTCGGCTCACCCGACTACTTCTCCGACTCCGTGCTGGGCCGAAACGACGGCGTTCAGGCGCTGCGCCAGCCCGGCTCTTCGCTCAAGCCCTTCACCTACGAGTTGGCGCTGGAGCGCGGCACGATCCGCTCGACCTCGATCCTTGCCGATGCGGCGGCCGCGTACGCGCTTCCGAACGGCACGCTTTATCAGCCCCAGGACTACAGCGGCCGGTTCAGCGGCCCGGTGCGCGTGCGTTACGCGTTGGCAAACTCGCTAAACGCACCGGCCGTGCAAGTGCTCTCGAAACTCGGCGTCGATGCGTTACTGGGCCGGCTGCACGAGCTCGGCTTTAGCCATCTCGACCGTCCGCCATCGTACTATGGTTTGGGTCTAACGTTGGGCGGCGGCGAAGTGAGCCTGTGGGAGCTGGTTCAGGCTTATTCCGCAATGGCGCGCGGCGGGCAGCTTCTGCCGCTGCATCTCGTCGCCGATGACGATGCGTCGGCGCAAGCCGTTGGTGAAATGCCGTACTGGCAGCTGATCACCGACATACTCGCCGATCCGCACGCCCGGGCCAAATCGTTCGGTGTCGGCTCGGTACTGCAGATGCCGTTTCCGGCCGCGGTGAAGACCGGAACGTCGTCGGACTTTCGCGACACCTGGACGGTCGGATTCACGCGCGACTACACCGTCGGCGTATGGGTCGGTAACTTCGACGGCACGCCGATGCGCGGCGTCTCCGGGGTGAGCGGCGCGGGACCGCTGTGGAACCGCATTATGCTGCACCTGTACGAGAGCAGCGACGAGCCGGCAGCATTTCCAATCCCGCGCGGATTCCTGCGGCTGCCGATCTGCGCGACCACCGGGCGCGCACCGGCGCGCGGCACGCCATGCGCGATCGTAAAAGAGTGGGTACGCCGTGAGGACGTCGCGACGGTCGAACGGCCGCTCCCGCGTTCGCTCCGTGCTGCCGGCGGGTTACAAATCGTCTTTCCGCACGACGGCGACGTCTTCGTGAAAAATCAAACGGCTACGGCGCTGCAAGCGCGCGAGCAGCGAATTGCGCTCCACGCTTCGGTCACGCAACGCAACTTGCGTTGGAGTGTCGCCGGCACCACGCTCGCGTCCGACGCCGACGGCAACGCCTTTTGGCCGCTGCGCGTCGGAACCTGGCGCATTGCCGCCTCGGATGGTGCTCGGCATGATGCGGTTACTATCCGTGTCGTGCCGCCGCCCGCAAAACGGCCCGGCTTTAGCCGCTCGCCGTAGGCGTCAGCGCCTCGGCCGCCTGTTTGATGAGTGCGACCGCCTCATCGGGATGCGAAACCATCGCGACGTGGTTCGACGCCACTTCGATTGTCGTGGCGCCCATGCGCTTGGCAAAGAGACGCTCGGCATCGGGCGGTATTGCTTGATCTCCCTGGGCGACCATAAACCAAGTGCGCAGCGATTTCCACGCCGGCACGCCCATCACGTCGGCAAGTGCTGAAGCGGCCAGCGGCTGCTGAACCGCAAACATGACACGCGCCTTGACGGGATCGACGTCGGCGGCGAAATGATTGACGAAATCGTCTTCGGGCAGCCAGGCAAAGCCCGCTGTATCGATCGACAAATGCTGCAACGCCGGCGGGAACGGTCCGCTTCCCAATAACGCGCCGATCGACTCACCTTGGTCGAGCCCGAAAGCCGCGATATAAACGAGGCCGGCGACGTTGGGTGCATCGGTGCCGAGCGCCGTCATAATTTGACCGCCGTAAGAATGGCCGGCAAGAATCGTCGGTCCGTTCTGACGCGCCAGTACTTCGCGCAGCCGGGCAACGTCGTTGGCCAGGGCTCCCATGCCGAACTGCGGTGCGGTGACGGTATAACCGTCGGCCTGCAGCCGCTCGATTACGGCACTCCAACTCGAGCCGTCGGCCCATGCGCCGTGAACGAGAACGATATTCGGACGTGCGTCCATGGATGTGTCCTTTCTAGAGCGTGCGGTGGAGGGTGTCCGCAATAACACGGCTCCGCCTCCGGCCGATGCGCCCTAGTAAAAGAACTGTTGCAGCTGGCTGAACTGCGGCCCGAAAGCCCAGCCCATTCGTTTGCTGGGAACGATCACCGGCGCCGGTTCGGCTATGGCAAACTTAAAGCCGGTGATGGTTTCGACTAGATTGCCCTGCTCGTCGTAGACGAGCAGCGCGCTGCCCTGGCTCCCGTCGCAATAGAACGGGTCGGTTACCAGAAAGAGGCCGTTGACCGGGTCGTTCGCAATCCCGGCGCCGCTGTTGCCTTGCGAGGTACTGCCGGTACACGGGAACTGAGCGAACGTCCCGTCATGAGTCGCGATATTGTAGAACTCGACTTGAGCGTTGAGCTCGGTCGTGGTCGCAAACGTGCCGGTCGTTGAGTCGAGGGCCATGCCGTTCACGTAGCCGGCGTGGAAGTAACCGTTATTGAAACCGTTCCACTGCGTCTGTTTGCCGGTCTTCAGGTTGATGACCACGTTAACCGGCGCCGATCCGCCGACCGCGCCGCCGTCGGGCGACAGCGCGACGACTTCCTGGTTCGTACTCGTATCTTGGGCGAACTGCGGACCGTTGCCCAGCGAGAACGTGCTGGGACTGAGATGGAAGACTTTCCCGAACGTATTGTTGGCAACGTTCGAAGTGAAGAGATCGGGCACGTCTTGGTTCTTCAGCTCGATGGCGAAGAACGCGGTCGTGTCCGTCACTTGATTCGGACCGGCCGTCTCGACCTCGATATCTTTGATCGGCGGCGTCCACTTGCCGGTAAACTTCCCTTTGGTCACCGGCTTCATGACGTTGAAGTGTCGCTTTGCGTACAGCGATCCTTTCGGCACCACGAATCGCGTGATCAGACCGAGGTCTCCGTTGAGGATCCCGTCCGCGGCATATGACGTTCCCGCCGGCGTCTTGGCGGGATAGGTTTTGAGTATCGTCCCGGTATCTTGGTCGAAGGTCTCTACGTCGGAGACCGTTGCAAGCAGACCATCGTTGCCATTGCGGTTTACGTCGAAGCCGTAGATTTGCCCGTGCTTACTGGTGAGCACGGCACCCAGCCCAACTCCGCGCCGCGCGAGCGGACTGGCGATGCCGTGGGCGGAAGCGCCCGCCGCCCCCGCTTGGACCAGGGGCGGCGGCGCAGACGCGCTGCCGTTGCAGCCGACGAGGATTGCTGCGACAGCGCAAGCGTAGAGACGATTTAACCGAACGCCGGGAGCCATTGGGAACCTCCGTAAGCAAACGTAGACCGCCTTCACGCTATGTCGCCGACGTGAAAAAACTCTGAAGCCACGCGGCTAAGTTTCGGCAACGGCGGCGCGCGACGATGGCGCGATGCAGAAGGATGCGCTCTCGATTGCCCGACGCCTCTTTGAAAGCGATCGCCGGCGCGCAGCGGAGCAACCGGTGCTCGAAACGCTCCTTCGTTTTGGTCGCGGTGCCCTCGCCTACGCGCTGCGCAGCAGAATCCGCGTCACGCTGCTGCGGCAGGGCGAGCTCTATCGCCAGGCGTCACCGGCGCTGGCCCGCCTCGGCATCGACGTCGATGCTTGGCCTGCTCCTCCGGCCGGTCTTTTCGTCGTGGAGGAACGCGCGCTCTATCTGCGGTCGCGCAGCCCGATGACGGTAGCGCATGAGTTCGGTCACGCACTCGACTGCGCGCTGGGCGGAGGTGTCTATCGCAGCGGCATCGATCCAAAAGTTCGCGCGCTCTTCGCCGGCGCGGTGCGCTTCGTTACGCCGTACGCCGCCACCGGCGTCGACGAATACTTCGCCGAGGCCTTACGCGCCTACGTCGAGGCCAACGATTCCGGTTCGCCCTGGCCCCGCGCGACGCGCGCTCGTTTACGCCACAGCGATCCGGCGATGCACGATTTCGTCGATCGCCTGTTCGTCGAAGAGTTCGGCGGACGTTTAGAAGATGCCAACGCCGAACGCGTCGTCTCGATTTAGCTACTTTATAGCTTGTACTTCCGCGGCGCTCACGCCTGAGGCTTGATTATGCCAGGAGCTGCGGATATAGCTGATCGCCGCAGCAATTTGTTCGTCCGTGAGCACGCCCTTCCAGCGCGGCATGATGCCGCTGTAGGCCTGACCGTTGACTTCCACGCGTCCGTCGAGACCGTTTTTAACGATCGCAATGACGGCAGTTGGATTGCCGGTAACAACGGGATTCCCGGCGAGCGGCGGAAACGCGCCGCTGATTCCGCGACCGTTGGCTTGATGACAGCTCGAACAGTTGGCATCGTAGATCACCGCGCCGTCGCTGGCCGAAGCGGGGTTGTTCGCCACCGCCGTCGCGCCGGCGTTGCTCGCCGACTCTTCATTGGCGCTTTTCGCGCACGCGGCGAGAAGCAGCAGCACCGCAAACGCCGCCGCACAACGCTTCATGCCGAGCTCCGCGGCCGTCCGCTCATCGCCCAAACCAATGCCACCAGCAGAAAGTTCGCGACCAGCGAGCTTCCGCCATACGAGACGAACGGAAGGGTGATGCCGGTCAGCGGAAAGAGGCCGATGACGCCGCCGACGATGATCGCCACTTGAAATCCCAGCGTCGCGCCGAGTCCCGTCGCCAGGAGCTTGGCATAGAGATCCGGCTGCCGCAGCGCCGTCGCGAAGATGCGCCGCACGAGGTCCAGGAAGATCGCCAGAATCGCCAGCGAGCCAAGTAGCCCGAACTCTTCGGCGAAGGCCGCATAAATATAATCCGTCCACACGTCGGGGATCAATTCGGGATGACCGAGACGGAACCCGCTGCCGAACAGACCGCCGGCGGCGAGCGAATAATAGGCCTGTGAGGATTGATATCCGGCGCCGAGCGGATCGGAGAATGGGTTACGCCAAATAGCCACGCGCGTCTGCACGTACGGGTAGTGGTGCAGCGCCCAAAACGCGCCGGCCGCAAAGAGCACCGCA